>VHCW01000014.1 GCA_016871575.1 Verrucomicrobiota bacterium | reverse complement strand
TGCATGGCGGGGTTGTTTGCAGGAATGTTTGTGGTGCATCCCGACGTTAAAGCAAAATCGCGATGAAACCGGAAGTAAATAATTATCAATTACTTACAAACACACCCCAAATATCTAATCGGCATTGAGGTTAGTCTCGTCAATTGCTCATTCTGGGGACCGATTGACCGGTGCGTCTGGATGCGGAGCGCCGACGGACAATTCACGGCGAGCACCTGCCACTTCGTGCAATGGGACATCCGCGGCGCCGGCAACGCCGCCATCCAACTCGACGCTGGCCGGGCGATTGTCCAGGGCTGCACGTTTGCGCAGGAAGGACCGCATGTGCAGATCGAGGAACCAGTGAAGTCGGCGTTGCTGGTCGGAAACCAGGCGTCAGGCGGTTTCGTTGCGGAAAACAAAGCAGGAACGCGAACCCAACTCGCCGCCAACGAATCCTCGCCGGCCGAGTGGACTGATGAAGCTAAGAAACACTACCGCGTAGCTGTCGGCGCGGAAGGCGACGGGCAACGCGTGTTTCCGGCGAACGGCGGGGAGTGGCAGTAGAGACGCATCAACTCTGAGGAAGATCCAATCGTAGAAACCCCGAAGAACTGCCGATGCGCTCCCACCAAGTCCCACCGTATAGTCTCTGTCGCCAAAGTTCCGTAATAAAGCTACATATGTAGCTTTATTACGGTAAAATTGGTGCAAGCGTCTTCACCAAACGGTTCCCCGGAAATGTAAGCCGGTTGAGAAAAAATAAGGCAACACACACCGCACCAACCCAAATCCGACCCTAATAATGCTACATATGTAGCATTATTAGGGTTACGTATGGTACGCGCGTTTTGGCGGGCGAACCCAACCCGAAAGCCAAGCCCGTGGTGTTATTCACCAACCGCCCCACCCCCGGTAAAAAGTGCACTTTTGCTGACACCCAAAATGTGTTGACTTGAGTGTCCGCTGTTCCAGAATACGCCGCGATGAAAGAGGCGCTTCATGGATTGCAAAAAAGATAAAAACCGGAAACACTGCACCTGCTCGTACGACCCGTGCAGCCGCAAAGGCGTGTGTTGCGATTGTCTGTCGTACCATCTCGCCAGCCGCCAATTGCCGGGCTGCTGTTTCCCCAAGGACGCCGAAGCCACGTATGACCGTTCGTTCGAACACTTCGCCCGACTCGTGACCGCTCAACGGGTCTGAACTGGACTGATTCCCACACAGTAAAGATGCCGCGCGGTGCGGATGTAGAGCCGGCCATTCGCCGCCACAATCGTGGAACGGCAAAGCGGTTCGGCAAAAGAAATCTGTCCCAGCACGCGCGGTTCGTCAGTCGCCGCCAGCACTGCTATCTCGCCCAAGAGACTGATGCAGTAAATCTTGTCGTCCGCGCCGGTCGGCGAAGCCTGCAACGGCACGCGCACCGGAAGTTGTTGTCGCCAGATGACACGTCCCGTGCGCGGCTCGAAACAAATCAGCCGCCGTTCCTGTTCCTGCACGACGTACAGGCGATCTTTATAGACCAGCGGCGAGGCAATCCAGCCGCGATTGTCCTCGTATTTCCATGCGATGGCGTCATCGCCGAGCAATCCTTTTCCTTCGGGGCGCAGCGCAAACAGCGGACGCCGTTGCGGCCGGATCACGAACATCAAATCCTCGAACGCCACCGGCGTCGGCTCGACGTGCTGCGCCTCCTGCCGGTCAGGCGGGCTGAACCACCAGCGCCACAACTCCGCGCCGGTGGCCGCATCGTGGCCGGTCACACATTCGCCGCCGGTCAGCACGATCTCGCGGCGATCCTTCCAGACGAACGGGTACGGCGTGATATAGCCTTCGCGCGATTCATCCGTGGCGTTGGTGGGACGAATCTGTTTCCAAATCGTTTTCCCCGTTGCCGGGTCCAGCGCCAACAAAAACGAGTCCAGCTTTCCTTTCTGGCCGGGACGTTGACCCCATCGCTGCGGATTGTCGTTTTGCAGGACCACCACGTACAACCTTCCGTCAAACAACAGCGGACTGGAACTGTAACCGTGATTGACCGCAAACTCGCCGCCGTCCTCCGCGGCCAGGTCGCGTTGCCACAAAAATCGCCCGTCCATCGCAAGCGCCGTCAGCACGCCGTTGCCGGTCATGAACCAGACCGATTGTCCATCGGTCACGGGCGATGGCGTGGCGCGGTCGTTGTTGCCGCTGGGCACTTTGCGGTCAGGGCCGAGCGCCTTCGTCCACAACAACTGCCCGTTCTGCCCGTGCACGGCGAGCGCCAACACCTTGCCGGCGTTCTTGTCCGTGGCCAGCAGGAACACGTGGTTGCCGCTCACCACGGGCGTGGCGCTGCCCGGTCCGGGCAATGGCAACGCCCACTGCATATGGGTCGTCGCGTTCCACGTCGAAGGCAGATTCGTTTCCGTCGTCGAGCCGTTCAAAAACGGCCCACGCCACTGCGGCCAGTCCGCCCCCCACAAGCGCGCCGCCGCCAACAACATGGCGACCAACAGGTTTCTCATGGCCGAATTCCTAACGAATTCCGCCCACCAACTCAACTGCCAAATGCGATGCGATGGTTGATCCACTGCGGGCGATCCGGCGGGTCGCCTCTATACGAGCGGAAGTTTATGCAGGTTGGCGAACTCGCGGAACCGGCGGGCGAGGTCGCCGCAGAACAGCAGGTTGTGGTGGCCTTTGACCTCGCAGGCGTCGCGGCGGTCGGTGAGTTCGATCTCGACGTTGGTGGTGCAACCACCGGCGGGCGGCATGGCGTGCGATTTCACGACGCGCCCGGCATAGACGTCCAACAACGGCTCCTTGCGGGAGTAATAATGGATCATCGTGACGGGGTCGCCTTCCTTCCAGAACACCTGGATGGCGCAACTGCCCTCGTTGGTGTGCGCGAACCGCCGCAACAGATACGGCAGTTCCCTGCCGCCAGGGCCGCGCACCTTGGTGGCGCAGGTGCAGTGCGACGCGTAGTAGTGGTTGCGCTCGGTGTCGAATGCCGGGTTGTGTTGAAAACCGGGTTGGCCGGTCAACAACTGGCCGAGCAACTGGCCGCACACAGCGTCCTGATCGTTCTCGCAGGCCGCCGGGACGAGGTCGCCGTTGAGCAGCGCGAAACTGATGCACGGCTTGAGCATCCCGCGACGCAGACAATTCATCGTCAGGCCGTCGGCCTGTTCCTCTGCCAGCAATTGTTTCAGCGCGAAGTGGGCACGCATCGCGTTGTCGAGCGCCTCGGCGGTGACTTGGCGAATCTCGGTCGCATCGCGTTTGAGGCGCGAGATAATCCGTCGCGCTTCGCTGCCGAGTGACACTTGCTGGAACAGTTCTGCGTACCGCGCGAACGGCACTGTCCGCAACGTGATGCCGAAAAACTTTTCCACCGCGTCGCTCGACGCATTCGCCTCGGTGACGCGCAGCAGTTTGCTTTGGCGGAGCAGTTTTCGGGTGTTGATCATCCGCAGCCCGGACTCGATGGCCGCGAAGTTGTCGAGCGACTGGATGAAATACAAACCCGGCACCCGATACTGCGTGACCGGGCCGTGTTTCACGCCCAGCCCGACGTAGAACACGGTTGGGATGCCGGCGGCTTGCGCGGCTTTGATCAACGCGTCGGCGTGCGGCAGGCTGCGGTTGTAGAACATCACCAGCAACAGACCATCGGGACGTTGCGCCTCGATCTCCTTCGCCAGACGCGCCACATCATCGTTGGTGGCGACAGGCTTGTCGTCGAGATCGAGTTTGCAGCCGAGCGACTTCTCCATCTTGCGCAACTGGCCGGTGAACAGGCGTTGGCGGCCTTCGGCATCGTAATCGTTGCCCGGCCAACTCCACCAGCCGTCGGGATCCTTGGTGAACGTTTCGGACGGCGGGTAGAGGAACAGGACGCGCACTGTGGCGCCGGTTCGTTTGCGCGGCTCAGGCGATTGCGCGAACGATGGGAGCGCCAATCCGTAAAGCGCGACGCCTGCCGCGGTGAGGCTGACCGTGGCGAGGAAATCGCGCCGACTGCAACCACACGCACAAGGCTGTTTCATGATGTCACTTTTACTTGATCTGCGAGAAATCCGTCGCCTTCATCATCGTGGACTTCACACCGTCGGACACCGTGAGCGAGCCGCCGGCTTTGTCTTCCGACGCTTTCTTTGCCGCGATCCAAGCCGGATCAGCGCGGAATGCGGTGAACGACGCTTTTGCGGCATCGGCGTCCTTGTGGGCGAGGATGTAGATGAGCTTGTTGTCGGCGCCGATCTGCGTCCAATAGCCGATGTGTGTTATTCCATGTTTCGAGAACAACTTGCAAGTGTGGTTGCGGAACCGGGCGAGCAGGCTGTCGAGATTGCCGGGGGAGGCGGTGTAATCGCGCAACTCGAAGAGGCGCGGACCGGCGTCACCCGTTTTGATGGCTGGCGAGAAATCCGTCGCTTGCAGGAAGACCGATTCAATCTTCGCGACGATCTTGCCGTTGGCTTCGGTTTCCTTGACGACGGCCTTCCATTCGGGGCTGGTGGCAAACGCCCTGAACGACTTGTCGCGCGTCTCGCGGCTGGGGAACGCAAGGATGTAGATCAACTTCTGGTCGGGATTGTCCACTGGCACCCAGTAACCGATGTTTGTCATCCCGTGTTTCTCAAACAGCTTGCAGGTGTGGTCGCGGAACCGCGCCACCACCGCGTCCAGTTTGCCCGGCGTCGCGTAGTACGTGCGCATCTCATAGACACGCGTATCCTTCGCGGCCATCGCGTTCGTCAAACACAACATCAGCACACACAATGAAACGGCTGTTCGGCGCAGGTCTCCTGACCGCGCCGTGACGCTTGACCGCGATGTCTCCTCCTCCGATGCGCACGGGGAGACCTTCGGTCGTGTTTTGTGCGGGGTCGGGAGACCTCCGCACAACTGGTTTTGCTCCGTCAAACAAATGAGCTTCTTCATTTGTCAGTTCCTTTTCTTTGCGGGCCCGCCCAGCACCGCGTTCACCCGTTCCTTCAAATTCGGATTGTCCGTGGACTTCAACACTTGCTGCAACGCCTGCACGACTTCCTTGCGATTCGTCCTCATAATCTTCTGGCCGATGCTCACCGCCGCCAGACCGGCTTCGGCTTTCGTCGCCGCGTTATCGAGGTACGGCAACACCATCGCCAGCGCGTCGGGATGCGCCACGCCGCCGAGCGTGCCGAGCAACAGCTTCTTCTCCTCGGGGCGCTCGATCAACGCCTCCGCCGACTTGCAAACCTTCAACCGCTCTTCCGCCGGTAACGACGGGTTCGCCGCGAGTGTGATCGCGCCGCGCAGGCAGAGCAGTTTGTCCGTCGCATCCGGCAGCGACTTCGCGAACCCGAGCAGATCCGGCGCCGCTTCCGTGTCCTTCCACGTTGCCAGCGCGCGGACCGCCGCGCGTTTCACCTCGGCGTCGTTGTCCGTCACACCCGCGCGCACCGCCGCGAGCGCCTTCGGCCCGCCGATGGCGCCGAGCACGCGGAACAACGAACCTTTCGCCGACGCCGGCGCGCTGTTCAATCGCGCGCTCACCGGCCCGATGGCGTTCGGCGTGCGACCGCACACGCTGATCAACGCCTGCTCCACCGCATCGCCCGGCAACAAATCCAGCAGCGCCGGCACGTCCGCTTCGCCGGCGAGTTCGCCGATGGCCTTCAACGCCGGCCCGCGCTGCTTCGCGTCCTTCGCGAGCTTCATCAACGCCGGCATCGCCGACGTCAACCGCCGTTGCGTCGCCAACGTAATCGCCACCGAGGGAGAATCGTTGAAGAGCGCGAGAATCGCAGCGTCAGCTTCGCGTCCCGGCAAACTCACGAGCGCTTCCTGCGCCGCCGGGCCGAGGTCCGCATCCGTCACCGCAGCGGCGAGCACCGGCACTGCGTCAGGCTTGCGGAACTGCGCCAGCGCGCGGAACGCCGCGACGCGCGCCGCCTTGTCGCCGCTCTTCGCGGCAGCGAGCACGACCGGCAGTGCGGCGACATCGCCGCGATTGCCGAGCGCCGCAATCAACAGCGGCTTCGACACCGGCGTCAGTTTATCGAGCTGCCCAGCGGCAGCCTTGGTGACTTTCGCGCCGGGAAGTTCCTGTTGGAGCGTTTTCAGCGCGGCAGCGAACGCAATCGGATCGTCCTCGACAAGAAACTTTTCAACCGGAACATTTCCGGAACACAGCAGCCCGTGAACGGCGGCGGCGCGAATCTGCTGGGCCTTGTCGGTGAGGAGGCGGTTGTAAATCGCGACGGCGTGTTTACCACCAAGCGCCTCGGCGCAACGCAGCGCCGCGTCACCCGTGAGCTTCGGCGCGGCCTCGACGCTGCCGAGTTTACCGAGCGCCGCGGCCGCCGCGTCGGCCACGCCGGCATCGGCGTCTTGCCACAGCTTGAGAAGCTGCGGGATGGCTTTTTTGTCGCCGCGGACGGCGATGGAATTGATGACACCGATGAGGAGTTTGCCTTTGACCGTGCCGAGCGCGTCGCGGAACGCGGCGTCAACGGACGCATCGGGCATCGGTTCGAGGGCGTACCGCGCCATGTGCGCGAGTTTCTCGTCGGCGAGCAGCGGCGCGAGGATTGGCACGGCCTGCTTCGTGCCGACGACGGCCAGTTGCCGGCACGCTGCGACTTTCTCTTCGAGTTTGGCGTCGGACTTCAGCACAGCGATGAGTTCCGATTCACTGGCGAAAGCCGTGGCGGCGGTGGCGAGGAGGATGAGGATGAATTTCATGGTTGTTCCTTGATTGTCAATTTCAGGCGGGAGTATGTATCTACTGCAATCCAAACGTCAAGCAGGCGATAGAGGGGGTGCAGGGCAGACGCATCCAATTTTGGGGAAGCGAAATGGGGAATGCCTTGTAAGTGAGCCGGTCACAATGACTGGCCGGAGAAAGATTTTGATTCCGGAAATCGCGCCGTTGTGATTTACCGTGGGGATGCAAAACCAACATCCCCACCTCAGTCTGATCAAACACTTCCAATCCATCACGGCCCCCCGCGTCGAGACGCGGCGTTACTATCAGAGCACGGCGTTGGGGGTGGAGACGTTTGCGCGGGCTGGGATCACGCCTATCTCCTGCGTGTGCTCGGAGTTTAGATGCGTCTGCCCTGCTCTAATGCAGACTTGCACTGGCGCGCTTGTATCGTTAGTATGGCGGCATGAGGATTTTCGTGACAGGAGGAGCGGGGTACATCGGGAGCGTGTGCGTCGAGGAGTTGCTCAACGCGCGCCATCAGGTTTGCGTTTACGACAACCTCAGCGAGGGGCATCGCCAGGCGGTGGATCCGCGGGCGACGTTCATCGAGGGCGACCTCTCGGACCGCCCGTTCTTGTTCCAGACGATGGAACGGCTCCGGCCGGATGCCGTCATGCACTTCGCGGCCAGTGCGATCGTGTCGGACAGCATGATCAATCCGGGAAAATATTTCCGCAACAATGTCGGCAACGGCGTCAACCTGCTCGAAGCCTGCGTGCAGTCCGGCGTGAGCAAGTTCATTTTCTCGTCCACATGCGCCATCTTCGGGATGCCATCGAAGGTTCCCATCCATGAAGAGTTGCCCAAGCAACCGGTCAATCCGTACGGCGAATCGAAGTTGATGTTTGAGCGGGCGCTGGAATGGGTCAGCCGGATCAACAAGCTCACGTATGTCTGCCTGCGTTATTTCAACGCCGCCGGCGCGTCGCAACGCTACGGCGAACATCACTGGCAGGAGACGCACCTGATCCCGAACGTGCTGAAGGTGGCGTTGAAGTTGAAACCGCACGTGGACGTGTACGGCGCCGATTACCCGACCAAGGACGGCACGTGCATCCGCGACTATGTTCACATCCTCGACCTGGCGCAGGCGCACATGCTGGCGCTGGAGTGCGACCAGAGCGACGTCTTCAATCTTGGCAGCGGGACGGGCTATTCCGTTCTTCAAATCATCGAAACAGCGCGGCAGATCACCGGTCACTCGATTCCCGTCGTTGCAAAACCGCCGCGGCCGGGCGATCCGCCGCGATTGATTGCTGATTCCAGGAAGATCCGCAAGGCGCTTGGCTGGGAACCGCGTTACGACAACATCGAGGCCATCATCGAGAGCGCGTGGAACTGGCAGCGCGCCCATCCCAAGGGTTATCGGTGAAGGAGTTGTCAGTGGTCAGCGTCCTTTTCGGCGCGGGTCTCCATATTGATCAACAACCGAAAGACCTTCGCGCAACTTCAGGAGGGCGGTGGGCTGATTTGTTTGCTCGACCGTGGGGCGGGTTCGTGGCAGACTGGCGGCCATGAAGGTGGAGATTCCCAATCAACTCAAAGATGACCTGCCGCAAACTTTTTTTGGCAAGATCCTTGCCGCCACGCCGGTGGTGATGGCGGTGGTGGCCACGATGCTGGCCGGGTTGGCATCGAGCGAGATGACCCGCGCCCAGTATGCCCGCGCGCTCGCGGCACAACATCAATCGAAAGCGGGTGATCAGTGGAGTTTCTTCCAGGCCAAACGCCTTCGCAGCTCGCTCCAGCGCAACACGATTGACCTGTTGCAGGCCACGACGGAGTGTCAACCGCTTGATGCAGCGACATTCAAGGGCGTGGCCGGCAGTGAGCAAGAGGCCGTGGATTATCTGGTCAAAGGCGAAGTCCCCGCAGCGCCGGCCGGACCGCTGTTGGATTCGAAAATCAAGGCAGCCATCGAGGCTGTTGAGATGCTTCAACCGGAGACTGAAGTGACATCGCTGCTGGCGAACGTTACCGACAAGATGCTCGCCGATGCCTTGCTTGCGGCGCGCGACAGGGTGCAGGCGTTCGAAGTCGCCACGCATCCGATCAATCAGGCGGTGAACGCGCTCGATAAAAAATTCGGGCGAAAGAACACGAGCTTCGTCGCGGCCCGGCTCGCGTACACGGCGCAACGTTACGAGATCGAAGCGCGCCTGAACCAGGCGATTGCCAACCTCTACGAACTCCAAGTCCGCAAGAGCAACATCCTCGCCGGCCGTCATCATGCGCGGAGCCAGCGGTTCTTTTTCGGAATGCTCGCGGCGCAGGCGGGCGTCATCATTGCCACGTTCGCCATGGCCGCCCGCAAACGCAATCTGCTTTGGGCACTGGCGGCGATAGCGGGGCTGCTGGCCGTTGCTTTTGCCGTGTACGTGTACCTGTACGTCTGACCAGTGCGAACTTTACAATCGGATTGTTTTCCCTATAATGCCGCCAAGGAGATCATGATCCAGCCGCAAGAGAATCATCACGACGATCCCAGCGCCCAACTCCACACCGCCATCGCGGCGGCACGGGATTGGTTGCTGGAGCAACAGGCTTCCGACGGGCATTGGTGCGCCGAACTCGAAGGCGACACCATCCTCGAATCGGAGTACCTGATTTACCTGCATTTCATTGACCGGCTCGATCCAATCACGCTCCGCAAAGCCGCCAACTATATCCGCTCCAAGCTTCTTCCCATCGGCGGCGTGGCGATTTATCCGACCGGCCCGATGGAAATCAGCGCCTCGGTGAAAGCCTATCTCGCGTTGAAAATGGCGGGCGACTCCCCCGACGCGCCGCACATGGTCCGTATGCGCAACGCCATCCTCGCCGCCGGCGGCATCACCAAGTGCAACACGTGGACGAAAATCTACCTCGCCATGGTCGGCCTCTATCCGTGGGACGGCTGCCCGGCGATTCCTTCCGAGTTGATGCTGCTGCCGAAATGGTTTCCGTTCAGCATCTACAACATGTCGTCGTGGTCGCGCGCGATGTTCGTGCCGCTCGCCATCATCCGGTCGAAGGAACCGGTCAAGCCGCTGCCGCCGCACTGCCAACTCGACGAACTCTGGTTGGGCGGCAAGGAGAAAGTTGACATTCATCTGCCGTGGGACGCGCGCACGTTGACGTGGCGCAACATCTTCCTGCGGATTGACACGGTTCTGAAGTTCCTGCACCGCCATCATCCGGCCCCGTTTTTGCGCCGTCTCTCCATGCGCCGCGCGGAACGCTGGACCATCGAGCACGGACGCGTCCCCGGCGGTCTCGGCGCCATTTTCCCGGCGATGGCCAACTACGTTCTCTGTCTCCACGTGCTCGGTTATACCAACGACAGTTACCTCGTCGCGCACGGCATCGTTGAAATGGACAAGCTTCGCATCGAGGACGAGGACACGCTCCACCTGCAACCCTGTTTCTCGCCCGTCTGGGACACCGCCATCGCCGTCAACGCCCTTCACGAGTCGGGTCTCGCCCCCAATCATCCGTCGCTTGTCGCGGCCACGCGCTGGCTGCTCGACAAGGAAGTCTGCCGTCCCGGCGACTGGCGCGTCAAACACGCCGAGTGCCATCGTTACACCGAGCCGGCGAAACCCATCGGCGCCTGGTTCTTCGAGTACGACAACGAATTTTACCCCGACGTGGATGATACGATCATGGTCTTGATGGCGCTCAACCGCAGCCAGACGGCGTTTGACCGCGAAAAATCCGCCGCCATCCGGCGCGGCATCCGCTGGACGCTCGGCATGCAATGCCGCGACGGCGGCTGGGCAGCCTTCGACAAGGACAACGACCGCTACATCTTCACCAAGGTTCCGTTCGCCGACCACAACGCGATGATTGACCCGAGCACCTCCGACATCACCGCCCGCGTGCTCGAATGTCTCAGCCATTTCGGATTCACCTGCGAAGACAATTGCGTCCAGCGCGCCCTTCGCTATATCCGCCGTGACCAGTGCGCCGACGGTTCCTGGATCGGGCGTTGGGGATCGAATTACCTCTACGGCACGTGGCAGACCTTGCGCGGCCTCCACGTCATCGGCGCCGATATGCGGCTGCCGTTTGTTCGGCGCGCGGTCGCCTGGCTCAAGAACGTCCAGAATGCCGACGGCGGCTGGGGCGAAACGCTCCGCAGCTACGACGACCCGCACTACAAAGGCATCGGCGAAAGCACCGCCTCCCAGACCGCGTGGGCATTGATGGGATTGATCTCCGCCGGCGAAACCGACTCGCCGGAAGTCGCGCGCGGCATCGAGTATCTCCTCGGCACCCAAAACGCCGACGGCGCGTGGGACGAACAACTCTTCACCGGCACCGGCTTCCCGAAAGTCTTTTATCTCCGCTACCATTACTACTGCCACTACTGGCCGTTGATGGCGCTCGGCATGTACGCGCGCCACACCTCCAATCATTTCCCGCCCGTGCCGCGCGAGAACGAAAAATCACGCGCGCTCCGCCAATTCTACAAACAACCGCGCCTCTACCGCGCCGTCGCCCGCCTGCGCACCCTGGCGCGCCTCGAAGAAGACTGACGCACATGCGTTTTCCCCTCGCGCTTTCGGCGAAAATCGCCGGCCACATCTTTCGCAACAAGCTCCGGCGCGTCCAGAAATTCGCCCTCGTCCTCCAGCTCGAACCGCTCCACACCTGCAACCTCTCCTGCACCGGCTGCGGTCGCATCCGCGAATACTCCACCTCACTTAACGACCTCATGAGCCTCGACGATTGCCTCGCTTCCGCCGCCGAGTGCGACGCCCCGATGGTCTCGATCTGCGGCGGCGAACCGACCATCTACCCGATGCTCGAAGAACTCGTCGCCGGCCTCCTCCAACAAGGCCGGATCGTCTATATCTGCACCAACTCCGCCCGGATGCGCCAGAAACTGCGCGATTACCTCGCCCACACTTACACCGACGCGCTGGAGCCAACACTCGCCGCGCTCATCGCCGACAACCTTCTCACCGACAAGGAAGCCGCCGAAATCCGCAAAGGCGCCAAGAGCCACCGGCCCGTCATCGCCCCGAGCAACTGGCTCTACTGGAACGTCCATGTGGACAGCCTCGAACGCACCCACGACCTCATTGTCGAGCGCGAAGGCATTTTCCGCGAGTGCATCGCCGCCATCAAGATGGCCAAGGCGCTCGGCTTCCAAGTGGCCACCAACACCACCGTCTATAAAGAGACCGATATGCGGGAGATCGAGCACCTTTTCGATTTTCTGTCCAGCCTCGGCGTGGACGGATTCACGCTCAGCCCCGGTTACGACTACGACGCCGCCAAGCAAGACATGCTCCGCAAGGGCAAAGGCAAACCCGAAGACTTCTTCCTCACCCGCAAACTCACGCACGAGAAATTCGCCAACGTCGTCGAATGGGGACGCAAATACCCATTGCTCGGCACACCGGCCTATCTGGAGTTTCTTGCCGGGCAACGCGATCTCCATTGCACGGCATGGGCGATCCCCACCCGCAACATCCGCGGCTGGAAAGCCCCCTGCTACCTCATCACCGATGGCCACTACAAAACCTACCGCGAGATGCTGGACAAATCAGACTGGAGCAAGTATGGCGTCTTCAACGGCATCGTCCGCGACCCGCGTTGCGAAAACTGCATGACCCATTGCGGCTACGAACCGACGCCGTCGCTCGGCTACGACCGCAAACCCGGCGACCTCTGGAAACTCATCAAATACAACTTCGGCCCCAAACCGAGACCCGTCAGCGATGCCTCCCACGTCAACGCCTACAACGGTGTCACCTCCAGTCACGGCCACCTCACCGGCAACCGATGAGGAAGATCAACCTCGCCGTCTTTTTTCATCCCGACACCAAATCAGTCTCCGACATCGAAACCATCGGCTCGCACATCGGCGATGACATCAACTTCTACGCCTTCCCCACGACGCGCCCGCACCTCTGGACGCCGTTGCGGTTGTTCGCCCGGACCACCGTGACCGTCGAGTTTGACCGTCCACAGCATTTCAACCTGATCCGCGGCCGGCGATTGCGCCAGTTGCGGCGCGGGAAATTGTTCACCTACCGAAAACTCCAGGAAGCCGGGCTGCCGCTGCCGCGTTTCGAGGTCATCACGCCGGAAACAGTTCTCGATCCATCAGTCTGGGGGCCTTACGTGGTCGTAAAACCTGAGATGGGCGGTCGCGGCGCCTACGTTTGGATTCACCGGACCAACCGCGTCCATTACAAAAAGCCGCACGAGTTACGCGAAGATCACCCCGGACGGTATGGAGCGATGATCGCCCAGCAATTCATCTACACCGGCCCGTGGCCGGTTTCGTGCCGGGTGCTGACATTGTTTGGTGAACCTCTCCTTTCGGCCCGCTACGAAGGGCGGCACGATGTTCCTCCCATCGAAAGCCCTGCCGACTTTCGTCGCGCCAGCGGCACCTCGATTGTGGCAACGGCAGAAGGCTGCACGATTGCGCTGGCAAACGACGCCGAGATGTTGGCGCTGGCGAGGCAGATCCACGCGGTTTTTCCCACAGTGCCGTTGCTCGGCCAGGATTTCGTGCGCGACGCGACGACCGGCAAGTTGCACGTGGTGGAGATCAATCCGAACGGCGCGACGTGGATGTTTTCCAACCCCAGCGGACGCAAAATGCAGGCGGACTTCCACCTCGATTTCTACCGGCAGTTCGACGGACTCAAGACCGCCGCGCGCGTGCTCAGCGAAGTGGCCCGCCGCTTCGCGCGCTGAACTTACTCCAGCGCCGACGGGGGAATCGGCAGGACATCGGCCTCGCGGAGGAATTCATCCAGCTTCAACACCGGGTCGGCGTGCGCCACGAAATACGCCAGCAGAAACGATTCGCCGAATCGTTGCCGCGCCCGCTCGACCATCTCCCCGGTCGTGAGCGGCTCGGTGCCGAGGAGTTGTCCCGGTTTCAGCGCCGACGACAACCGCCGCATCATCTCCTCCGCCGGCAATCCGCGCAGATACTTCGCCAGCGGCGGCCTCAAGAAGACACCATCGCTCAACCCGGCAATCTGCTCCGACACGGCGCGATGGTATTCCTCCAGCCGGTCGCCAATGGAAGTGGCCACGCCGACAATGTGCCGGCAGCCGAGCGCGGATTGGACCCGTCGAATCATCGGCGCTTCGAGCCGGTAGGCGTCGGGGTTCTTGCAGTGCAGCAGCAACACATGCTGCCCGCGAAACCGGGCCAGCACGAACCGCGTGGGCGGGTAATCCCGGAAATCGCGCTCGTACTCGCGCAGCACGGCGAGTTGCGCGTCGCGCGGCACGGGCAACTTGTCGCTGATCCCCTCGATGGCGGCGAGCGCCGCGAGCGCATTGGCGATGTTGTAGCGGAAATGTCCGCCGAACGTCATCGGCATTTCCGCCGCGGCCAGCAGGCGTTCCGCCGTCGCGCCGTCCTTGCGCCACAACCCGCCGTCGCGCAGGAACCAGCCGCGCTCGAACTCGGTCTCGCGTCCCTCGATGGTGAAGAAGATGGGACGGGCGCGCGTGAGCCGCGCCATCGCCGACACGCGCGGGTCGTCGGCGTTCAGCACAACCGCGCCTGACGGATCGGCGCGGCGCGCGATCTCCGACTTGACCTTCGCCATCTCGTCCACCGTCCAGATGCCTTCGAGGCCGAGGTGATCGCCAAACACGTTCGTCACCACGCCGACCCGGCACGTTGCAAACCCGGTTCCGTACCGGAGCATGCCGCCGCGCCCCACCTCCGCCACGACCACCTGCAACCCCGGGCAATGCAACGCCCGCCAGATTCCCCGGTGGCCCGCCCGGTCGCCGGATGCGACGCGCGCGCCGTTGTGATAGACGCCATAGGTCGTGCAAGCGCCGACTTGATAGCCCGCCGCCCGCAACATCCGGTCAATCAGGTGAACCGTTGTCGTCTTTCCGTTCGTTCCCGTTACGGCAATCACCGGCGCGCCGCGCAAGAACACGCCGGTGCGAACAACGCAGCGCGCCTTCCACCGGAGTTTCCATTCACGATATGCATTCCAATTCATGCGGCACTTTGCGCGCCAGAGTAGAAGGCCGACTCCACAAGTCAAGTTTCTTGGCGTGCAAACTTGGGAACTGATCGTTTCATGGTTTCACGCGAGATTGTTCTGGTTGGAAAGAGGGGAAACGGCTATTCTGTGGCAGTCATGGTCTCGACCTGTGTTTGCACCACGCACGGAAAGGATACCACATGAACCACGTCGAACGTTTCCGCGCCGTCATGAACTTCCAGCCGGTGGACCGGCTGCCGCGCTGGGAATGGGCGATGTGGTGGGACGAAACCATCGCGCGCTGGCACGGTGAAGGACTGCCGCGCAAGTTGAAGTTCAGCCAGGTCTTCGACATTGCGCAGTATTTCGGCCTCGACCCGTACCAGCAATTCTGGTTCAGCACCACCGAGGCGACCATCGAGGCGACGCAACACCACGTCGAGGGCGTCGTCGCCACCATGGACGACTATCGCCGGATTCGCCCGCACATTTTCCCGGACCACTCGCCCGCCATCGAGACGATGCGCGCGTGGGCGGAGCGGCAACGTCGCGGCGACGCGGTGGTCTGGATCACGCTGGAAGGTTTTTTCTGGTTCCCGCGGACGCTGATGAACATCGAGCGGCTCAGCCTCGCCTTGTACGACCAGCCCGAACTCGTCCACGCAATCAACCAGGACCTCTGCGATTTCAACCGCCGGCTGATGGAACAGATCGCCAAGGTCTGCGTGCCGACGTTCATGACGTTTGCCGAGGACGTGAGTTACAACCTCGGCCCGATGATCTCCGAGCAGGCGTTCAACGATTTTCTCGCGCCGTACTACCGCCAACTCATCCCGCTGGCCGAGGAACTCGACATCATTCCCATCGTTGACACCGACGGCGACGTGACGTTGATGGTGCCGTGGCTGCGCAACGCCGGCATCCGCGGCGTCCTCCCGCTCGAACGCCAAGCCGGCGTGGACGGATTGAAACTGCGCGAGCAATATCCCGACCTCTGCATGGTCGGCCATTTCGACAAGATGACGATGAACAAAGGCGAAGCGGCAATGCGCGCCGAGTTCGAGCGCATCCTGCCGCTGATGAAACGGGGAGGTTTCATTCCGAGCGTTGACCATCAAACGCCGCCCGGCGTCTCGATGGCCGGGTACCGCATCTTCCGCAATCTCCTCGACGAATACACCGTTCTCGGCGCGCGATGAGGCGTTTTCTGCTGCGGCGCCACGAGACTGGCGGCGATTGTCAAACATCCGCCCGGCGTGCGTGGCGCATTGACCTGCCAAGGCAGGTTGAGCAAAACCGCGCTCGACACCTTTCCTTGCCGCAATGTCCTTCATGGCAAGCGAAAATAATTGCAGATCCGTTGTAACCTTTCGGAACCTGGCGGCTCAATCCAGACAGCCATGAAGTGTGAAGAGCTTTTGCAGATGTTGAACGAATACGTGGACGGCACGGTTGATCCGGGCGTCTGCGAGGCGTTTGAGAAACATCTCGCCGGCTGCAACCCATGCCAGGTGGTCGTGGACAACATCCGCCAGACCATCACGCTCTACAAGGACGGCCAGCCGTGCGCGTTGCCGGTCAAGTTCCGGCGGAAACTACACGACACATTACGCGAGCGATTCACCCAGTTGCACCGCTAAAATTACACCTTGACGCTTTAGCGTTATGAGCATATGCTCACAACCATCATGCCACGTCCTTGGTGTCAACGCCGTGTCGGGTTTGCTCCCGACGTCACTTATTTCAAGCCAGCCGGTGTGCCGTTGCGCACGCTGGAGGAAGTCGTGTTGTCGCTCGACGAACTTGAGGCTCTGCGGCTCGCCGATTTCAACGGCCAGTACCAGGAACAAGCAGCGGAACAAATGAAAATCTCGCGGGCGACATTTGCGCGCATCGTTGAGGCCGCTCGCAAAAAAGTGGCCGACGCCCTTCTGCACGGCAAAGCGCTGCGCATCGAGGGTGGTCCGGTCGTCATGAAAGGAGAATCCAATATGGCAGCAGGACAAGGAAATCAAACCGGCGGCGGACGCGGCATGGGGCGTGGCCCGTGCGGATGCGGTCAACGTCGCGGCCAAGGCGGACCGGGCGGGCGCGGTGGTGCACCCGTGGAGTGTGTGTGCCCGCAATGCGGTGAACGCGCTCCCCACGTGCCCGGTGAGCCGTGCAACCAGAAGCTTTGCCCCAAGTGCGGGGCGCGGATGATAAGAGCGTAAACAATCAACCAACGAAAGGAATCACATCATGCCAAGAGGAGATGGAACTGGATCAATGGGTGCCGGACCGATGACAGGCCGGGCGCGCGGTTACTGTGCGGGGTTTGGTGGACCGGGCGGCGGTTTCGGTCGCGGCGGTCGCGGCTGGCGGCATCGGTATCATGCCACCGGCTTGCCCGGTTGGATGCGCGGCGGTTGGGGCGCACTCCCACCGGCAGCTACGCAGAAGCAATGGCTGGAAAAACAGGCTGAGGTGCTGCAGTCCCAACTCGATGAAATTCGCCAACGGTTGAGCGAACTGGAACTGGAGAAAAAGTGAAAATCGCCATCACCGCCAGCGGCGCGTCGTTGGACGCACCGCTGGATCCCCGGTTCGGGCGCGCGGCCCGATTCATCGTTGTGGACACCGCTACCGGCGGGTTCACCGTCCATGACAACACGCAAAATCTGAATGCCGCGCAGGGTGCCGGTATTCAGGCGGCGGAAACCGTCTCGCAGCTTGGCGCGGAATTGGTCATCACCGGCCACTGCGGTCCGAAGGCGTTTCGCGCATTGCAGGCGGCCGGCATTCAAGTCGTGACCGGCGCAACCGGCAAGGTCTACGAAGCCGTTGAACGCCTCCAAAAAGGCGAACTTCAGCCGTCAACGAGCGCTGACGTGGAAGGACATTGGGCGTGAACGTTTCCTACCGGCCCATCGGCGTGATTCGGAGCAAGCACACTCAGTCAGAGAGTGCGCCGATTCAGCCTGTGTACGCGGCCGGTTGCCGGGGTCGTGTGGAAATTCTTCCAGAGTTCGCCGATGGATTGCGCGATCTGGAGGGGTTCTCACACATCTACCTGATTTATCATCTCCACCAAGCCCCAGCAGCGAAGTTGTCAGTGAAACCATATTTGCAGGACGCAGAACACGGTGTCTTTGCCACACGCGCGCCAGCCCGGCCGAATCCGATCGGCTTGAGCATCGTGAAACTGGAGCGCCGCGAAGGCAGCGTCCTTTATGTGGACGGCCTCGACATCCTCGACGGAACACCGTTGCTCGATATCAAACCGTATTGCGCCCGGTTTGACTGCATCCAACCGACTCGCAACGGCTGGCAGGATGACGTGGATGAAACAACCGCTCGGCACCGAGGAGCGCGACGCGGGTAAATGAAACTCGCCATCGCCAGCGGCAAAGGCGGCACCGGCAAGACGACGGTCGCATTGTGTCTCGCGCTATCCGCCGACGGCCCGGTGCGGCTGCTCGATTGTGACGTTGAAGAACCGAATTGCCATTTGTTCCTCAAACCAGAAATCCGCCACCGCGAGCCGGTGATGTTGCCCGTGCCGGTGGTGGACGCCGCGAAGTGCGATGGCTGCGGCAAATGCCGGCAGCTTTGCCAGTTCAACGCCATCGCGGTGCTCAAAGGCAAGGCGGTGGTGTTCCCGGAGCTTTGTCACAGTTGCGGTGGCTGCGTAAAAGTGTGTCCAACCCATGCGATCCGCGAAGTCGAATGCGAAATCGGGTTTGTCGAGCAGGGAACAAGCAACGGCGTCGAGTTCGTGACCGGCAGCCTCAATGTCGGCCAGCCGCTTGCGCCCGCCATCATTCGCGCCGTGAAACGCCACGCTAACGGTGACGGCCTGACCATTCTCGATTGCCCGCCCGGCACCGCCTGTGCGATGGTTGCCTCCGTGCGGGATGCCGACCACGTGTTGCTGGTGACCGAGCCGACGCCGTTCGGCTTGCACGACTTGAAGCTGGCAGTGGACACCGTGCGCGAGTTGAAACGGTCGTTCAGTGTCGTCATCAACCGCGCCGACATCGGCGACAACCGTGTGCTGGATTATTGCCGCGCCGAAAACATTCCCGTGCGCCTCCAAATTCCGGAAGGCCGGCGAATCGCCGAGGCGTATTCGCGGGGCGAACCAGTGTTGGCAGCAGCACCGGAATTGCAGGAGAAATTCCGGCAGTTGTTGGCCGAGGTGACGGGGTGAAAGAACTTGTCATCCTCAGCGGCAAGGGTGGCACGGGCAAGACCAGCGTGGCGGCTTCCTTCGCCGCGTTGGCGCGGAACGCCGTGTTTGCCGACGCGGACGTGGATGCCGCCGATTTGCATCTGGTGTTGCATCCTGAAATCCAGGTCCGACACAAGTTTCGCAGCGGCCACGAGGCGGTCATTCGTCAGGCCGATTGCCTCCGGTGCGGCGCGTGTCTGGCGCATTGCCGGTTCGATGCGGTCCGGATGGACGGCAAGGAAGACGGTGAGGCGACATTCACGATTGACCCGTCGGCTTGCGAAGGTTGTGGCGTGTGTGTCGAGTTGTGTCCGGCCGAGGCGATAGATTTCCCGGAGCGCATGTGCGGCGAATGGTTTGTGTCACAGACCCGGTTTGGGCCGCTGGTGCATGCCCGGTTGCGGCCCGCCGGAGAAAACTCCGGCAAACTCGTCACGCAAGTCCGCACGGAAGCCCGCCGGATCGCGGAACGAAAGGCGCGAAACTTGATCGTCGTGGACGGTCCGCCGGGGATTGGTTGTCCTGTGATCGCCTCCGTGACTGGTGCCAGTGCGGTGTTGGCCGTGACCGAACCGACCGTGTCAGGCGAACATGATTTGGCGCGCGTGTTCAAACTGGCCCGGCGTTTTGGCGTGCCGGCGTTTGTGTGCGTGAACAAATGGGATATCAACCCGGCGATGACCGAGCGGATCGAACAACAAGCCGCCGCGGCCGGCGCGACCGTCGTGGGCCGGATTCCCTATGACCGGGCGGTCACTGACGCGCAGGTCAACGGTCAGCCAGTGGTCGAGTTCAGCAAGGGCCCGGCGGCGCAACACATTCAACAACTATGGGAACACCTATGGAAATCACTAGTCTGAAACCAGTACGGATCGTGCCGGCCAACTTCGGGCCGTTGCGCGGCGCCAATGGCGATGCGCGCATCACCGGCCCCTGCGGCGACACAATGGAATTCTGGGTGTTGGTCGAAGAAGGTCGCGTCAAACGGGCGACATTCACCACGGACGGCTGTGACAACTCGATGCGTTGCGGCAGCGCCGCGGCGACGTTGGCCGAGGGGAAAACGCTGGATGCTGCGCGCGCGATTTCGCAGGCCGCCGTGCTTGCCGCCGCCGGCGATGTCCCGGAACAGTCGCGGCATTGCGGGTTGCTTGCCGCCAACACGTTGAAAGCCGCGCTCGCCACCTCGTTAATCCCGTCATGATCCGCCTCACCATCATCGCGGACAATACGTCGCGCCGTCCGAGTCTGCGGACGGAGCACGGGTTTGCCTGCTGGATTGAAGCGGGCGGGCACAAAGTGCTTTTCGACACCGGCGCGGGACAGGCGCTACGCGCCAATGCGACGGCGCTCGGCGTGCGGTTGGAAGAAGCGGAAGTGATTATGTTGAGTCACGGTCACTACGACCACACGGGCGGACTGGCCGAGGCGTGGACGACACCTGACAAGACTCCGCTCTATTTGCACGCCGGGGCGTTGGCGGCCCGGTATCGCGTGAGTGGCGGGACGGTCAAAGAAATCAGCATGCCCCGCCCCGTGCGCGAGTTGGTGGCGCAACACATGGGCGGTGTGCGCTTCACCAACCAGCCGACGGAAATCGCGCCGGGCGTGTGGCTGACCGGCTTCGTGCCGCGCCATCATCACGAGGAAGTCGCCGAGTCGGAACCATTCTTTCTCGATCCCAGCGGCCAGCAACCCGATCACCTCGTGGACGACCAGGCGTCGTATCTGGTGACTGACAATGGGGTCATCGTCTTGCTCGGCTGCGCCCATGCCGGCGTCATCAATACGCTCGACTATATCGGCACACTGACTGGCAATGCGCCGTTGCGGGCGGTCATCGGCGGGATGCACCTGCACGCCGCCAGCCCAGCAAAACTGGCGTGGACGGTGGCGCGCTTGCAGGAACGCAAGCCGGCTTTGGTGGCCGCCGGGCATTGCACCGGCCAACCCGCGATGGACGCATTGGCCGCCGCATTCGGCAACCGCTACCGTTCCACCGGTGCGGGTGTTGTTTTTGAATTTGCAGATGAAAACCAAAACCAAAAGGAGAAATAACCCATGTTGATCGCCATCCCTGTTGCCAACGGCAAACTCTGCGCCCATTTCGGGCACTGCGAACAATTCGCGCTTGTCGAGGCCGACCCGGCCACGAAGCAAATCAAGTCCACAAAATACCTCACACCGCCGCCGCATGAGCCGGGCGTGTTGCCCCGCTGGTTGCACGAGCAAGGCGCCAACGTCATCCTCGCCGGCGGCATGGGCCAGCGCGCCCAGCAATTGTTTGCGCAGAACGGCGTGCAAGTTGTTGTTGGCGCGCCGGTGGACACGCCGGAAAATCTCGTGGCTGCTCACCTGAACGGCACGCTGGTCAGCGGCGCAAACCTGTGCGACCATTAAACATCATGAAGCCAACCAAACTCGATCTCACGCTCGCCAAGGTTTGCGAGAATTGCCCGGTCTGCCGGACGGCGCGCAAACATCAGGCGGGCGCCGCCTTTCAACTGGTCAAGACCGTTGAAACTCACGTCTGCCCGTTCTGCATGGCCTACGAGCGCGTGCATGGCCGCAAATCGCACGAGCCATTGAAGCTGTAACTTCGCGGCGGGAGCCGGCTCTATCCTGATGCAAAGCAATCGCGAAAGGCGGACTCACATTAACTCGCAAACCAAACCTCAGTTTTCAGGGCGCGCGTTGACCTCGACGTGCGCGGCGGTGTCGTTTCTGGCGATGGTAATCAGCGGCGTGGCGATGTTTCTCGCGCCGTCCACGCGAATCGCGCGCGAAATCAACTGGCAGATGTGGGGACTGAGCAAGGCGGCCTGGCAGGATCTTCACTTGGTGTTCAGCGCGCTGTTTCTCATCGTTGCCGTGATTCACACCGTGTTCAACTGGCGCCCGATGGTGAACTACTTGAAAGCCCGCGCCGCGGAACATCGCGGCATCCGTTGGGAGTGGCCGGCTGCGCTGTTGCTGGGCGCTCTGATCTGGGTGGGCACGCGCCGTGAGACGCTGCCGTTCTCGTGGCTGTTGGATTGGCGGGAAAGATTTCACGGCGGACAGTGTGGAACGGACGCATCCCCGGATCATGCCGCCGCGCAAGGCAAGGGCGGTTTTGGCCAGAAGACGCTTGCCCAGTATTGCAGCGAGCAGGGATTAAATCTCGACACTGCTCTCGCCCGCCTGCTAGCCAAAGGGATCAAAGCCAGTAAATCGGACACCTTGCGACAACTCGCCGACAACAACGGCTACGAACGCCCCAGCGAAATCATCCGCTTGCTCCAACCATAAAGGAAACGCTCATGCCAGCTAAAACCATCCAAGTCGAAATCGTACAAGCCAACTCCTTCCGCACCGAATGTCGCGCCGGCCAACACACGGTCATCATTGACCAGCCTGCCGTCGCCGGTGGCACCGATGCGGGGCCGACGCCGCTCGATTACCAGTTGATTGCGCTCGGCGGCTGCATTGCCGCCATCGGACGGATCATCGTCAACCAGCGCAAGCTGCCCGTGCGCGGTTTTCGCGTGGGCGTGACCGGCGAACTGAACACCGACCGTCTTCTTGGTAAAGCCGCGACGGCGCCTGTCGGGTTCTCCGCGATTCAGGCGAATGTCAGCATTGACGCCGACATGACGCCCGCAGAAAAGGAAAAGCTCCTGCACGAGATTGACGAGCGTTGCCCGATCTCCGACAACTTGCAGCACGCCACACCGGTCAGCGTCACGCTGGCCGGTTAAGCCAGCCGTCTTTGCTGATTCGTCGTTCACTGTCTGCTCCCTGCATTGTTGCGTGGCGAGCAAGAGGGTTAATAAGAGGAGGTGGCGACACGGGACCGGGCTTTTGCGTTGGAGTTGTGGCGAGCGTCTGGCAGCCCCAGCGCAACAGCCGCTCGGTCGTTTCCCAGGAAATGCACGGGTCGGTGATCGAGAGTCCGTACCGCAATTGGGCGGGATCCGGTGTGATTGGCTGGTTGCCTTCGTGCAAAAAGCTTTCGATCATTGCGCCGATGAGGGAACGCGTGCGGCCGAGGCGTTGTTCGATCACGCTGCGCCACACATCCTCCTGGCGGGCCGGTTTCTTGCCGGAATTGGCGTGGCTGCAATCCACCATCAGGACCGGCGGCAACCCGGCCTCTTCCAACCGGTTTTCGGCCTCGCGAATGCTCGCGGCGTCATAATTGGTCCGCGTCCGGCCCCCGCGCAATACCAAGTGCCCCTCCGGGTTGCCCGTCGTGCGCACGATGGCGGTGGCCCCATCTTGGTCAATGCCGAGGAAACAGTGCGGCGTCCGCGCCGAAAACATCGCGTCAATCGCCATCTGTACGCTCCCGTCGGTTCCGTTCTTGAATCCCACCGGCATCGACAACCCGCTGGCCAGTTCCCGGTGGGTTTGCGATTCGGTGGTCCGCGCGCCGATGGCCGCCCACGTGATCAAATCGTCAATGTATTGCGGCACAATCGGGTCCAGGAATTCGGTGGCCGCCGGCAGCCCCATGGCGTTGATGTCCAGTAACAAGCGGCGCGCCATTTTCAATCCCGCCGCAATATCCTGCGTTCCGTCCAGATGCGGATCGTTGATCAAACCCTTCCAGCCGATGGTCGTGCGCGGTTTTTCAAAATACACCCGCATCACAATCTCCATCCGTTCCGCGCATTCCTTCCGCAACGCATTCAGTCGTCCGGCATAATCCAGCGCGCCCCGAATGTCGTGAATCGAACACGGCCCCACCACCACCAGCAAACGAGGGTCTTCCCGCGCCAGGATGCGGCTGAGCGCTTTCCGGCTCCGGGTCACGGTCACACTGGAGGCCGCGGTCGAAGGCAACGCCGCTTTGATTTCGCGCGGCGACGCCAAGCGGACAATTTTCCGGACATGTAGATTCTGGGTGCGAAACATGGAAACCATTTCGGGTGAGTCAGCTCAAGCTTGCAGTTTGATTGTCAGGATTCCGTCCGCGACAGACGCGGGATAGACCTGGATCGGCCGCGGGGCCGGGCCGCCGAGCTTGTGGCCGTCGAGCGCAAACCGGCTGTGGCCGAGACTGGCGCAACAGAACCGCTTCTGTTCGGCCTGATACTCCAGTTCGACGCCGCGATGCGTGCAGCGAAGCGAAGCGACCACGTATTTGTCCTGCTCCACTCGCGCGATGATCAGCGGGTCGGACAACGCCGGATCAATAATCTTCGCCGCCTTGCCGACGGCGAGCGACGGCGCCTTGCTCAAGGCGACAGTCACCTTGCCCGGCAATTCCACCTTGTAAGCCGCGCTCTCAATCGGCGGTGTGTCGCCGATCTTGGTGAACGTGGCGCAGCCTGTCAGGCCGCACGCGCCGGCGCCCGCCAGCGCCGCTGTCTGCACAAATTCACGACGATTCATGTTGTTCATACGACTTGCTCCTATTGTGATTTTTTCGCCGTCGCCAAAAACACGGGATATCGGCGCAGTGTGCCCGACGCATCGGGCTTCTCGATCTCATACACAGTTTCAAACACCGGTTTGCCGAACCCGGTAGCCCGCAATTGTGCTGCCATCCATTCGCGATGAAACCCGTGGTGCTCGACGCCGCTCATGTCTTGGTGAAAGGAACCGTCCTCGGCGTCGAGATCAGCCAGCGCCAGCAATCCGCACGGCGCCAGCATCGAGTGGAATCGGTTCAGCAGCGCCTTCACCTCCCGCACATGATGCAGTGTCATCGCGCAGAGGATGACATCGAACTCGAAACCGTCCAGAGATTCCGCAACCAGATCATGGTGACGCGCGCTCACGTGCCCGAACCCGGCTGCGCGAGCCTTGGCCTCGAACTGTTCCAGCATTCCGGCGGAGCAATCCAAGCCCAGCACAGAAACGCACCGGCCCGCCAGCGGCAACGAACACAATCCCGTGCCGCAACCGTAATCCATCAAGCGTGGTCGTTGCGTCGCGTTGAGCTTGCCGGCGATCATTCGCGCAATGGCCGATGCCAGCGCCACCCGTCGCGGTTCCTCGTCCCATGTCTTGGCTTTTTCGTCGAAGTGGCTCAAGTTCCAAACATCCGCCGCGCCGTTACTCGGCCGCTGGCTCGGCATCGGTGGCGCCCTTGTTGAAGGACTGGAGCGCGAGGTAGTTCGGGCCGAACCGCTTGATGTTGTCGAGCTGCTTGTCGAACTGGTCGAAATGCCGCTCCTCGTCGTTGACGAGCGCCTCGAACAACTGCTTGGAAGCGGAGTCAGCGTTCTTGCTGCATTCGAGCGCGAACTGGTTGTAGTCGCGCCCGCCCGCCTGCTCCATCCCGGCAGCCTTGACCAGAATCTTCTGCGCTTCCGTGATCGGCTCGACCGGCCCGGCGGTTTCCATCTTCACGTCCCCTTTCAGGAACAGAATCCGGTCGGCCAACCGTTCGACGTGGCCCATCTCCTCGATGGCGATCTTCTTGAACATCATCGCCAGCGGGGCGAACCCTTGGTCGTCGAGGTGGAAATGCCAGTACATGTATTGGTGGACCGCTTGCAACTCGTCCGCCACGCCCTTGTTCAACAACGCGATACTTTTTTTTGCATCCATGATTTCTCCTCCTGTTGGTTTGTCGTTTATAGCTAACTGTGGCGATCACGCAAGGTCGAAGCGGTCAAGGTTCATCACCTTGTTCCAAGCCGCGATGAAGTCCTGGACAAACTTCTTCTCCGCATCCGCGCTTCCATAGACTTCCGCCAAGGCGCGGAGTCGGGAATCGGCGCCGAAGATTAGATCAACCCGCGTGCCGGTCCATTTGACCTTGCCGGTCTGGCGGTCGCGGCCTTCAAACACGTCGGCGTCTTTCGCGACCGGCTTCCACTCCGTGCCCATGTCGAGCAAGTTCACGAAGAAGTCGTTGGTCAACACGCCCGGCTTCTTGGTGAAGACACCGTGCGGCGTTCCGCCGACGTTGGTTTTCAGGACGCGCAGGCCGCCCACGAGCACGGTCATTTCCGGCGCGGTCAAGGTCAGCAATTGCGCCTTGTCCACGAGCAAATGCTCAGCCCCGATGGCGTACCGGGCCTTCTGGTAATTGCGGAACCCGTCTGCTTTCGGTTCGAGCACGGCGAAGGATTCGACATCGGTTTGCTCCAGCGAGGCGTCCATGCGTCCCGGTGTGAACGGAACCGTCACCTTGTGCCCGGCATGCTTCGCCGCCTTCTCGATGCCGGCGCAACCGGCCAAAACGATCAGGTCGGCCAGCGAAACCTTCTTGCCGCCTTTGGCCGTCTTGTTGAACGCCTTCTGGATGCCCTCCAACTTCTTGAGCACCTTCGCGAGTTGGGCGGGTTGGTTGACGGCCCAATCCTTCTGCGGGGCCAGGCGAATCCGGGCACCGTTGGCGCCGCCGCGTTTGTCGGAGCCACGGAACGTGGACGCCGACGCCCACGCAGTGGAGACCAGTTCCGACACGGACAGACCGGCCGCCAGAATCTTCGTCTTGAGCGCGACGATTTCTTTTGGGCCGATCAGTTTGTGGTTCACGGCAGGAATGGGGTCTTGCCAGATGAGTTCTTCCTTCGGAACCTCCGCGCCGAGATAACGCGCGCGCGGGCCCATGTCGCGATGCGTGAGCTTGAACCACGCCCGGGCGAATGCGTCCGCGAACTCATCCGGGTGTTCCATGAACCGCCGCGAGATCTTCTCGTAGGCCGGGTCGAACCGCAGCGACAAGTCGGTCGTCAGCATGGCCGGCGCAATCCGCTTCGAGGGATCGTGAGCGTGCGGCACCGTGCCCGCACCGGCGCCGCCCTTCGGCGTCCACTGCTGCGCGCCGGCGGGACTCTTCGTCAGTTCCCATTCGAAGCCGAACAGGTTCCAGAAGAAGTTGCTGCTCCACTTCGTTGGCGTGGTGGTCCAGGTGACTTCCAGGCCGCTGGTGATCGTGTCGCCGCCTTTGCCCGTGCCGAAACTGCTCTTCCAGCCCAAGCCCTGCTGCTCGATGGGGGCCGCTTCCGGCTCAGTCCCCACATGAGATGCCGGGCCGGCGCCATGGGTCTTGCCGAACGTGTGACCACCGGCAATGAGCGCCACCGTCTCCTCATCATTCATCGCCATCCGCGCGAACGTCTCGCGGATATCTTTGGCCGCCGCGACCGGATCCGGGTTGCCGTTCGGACCCTCGGGGTTGACGTAAATCAGCCCCATCTGCACCGCCGCCAGCGGGTTCTCAAGGTCTCGCTTGCCGGAGTAGCGTTTGTCCTCCAACCACTTCTCCTCCTTACCCCAATAGACGTCCATGTCCGGTTCCCACACATCCGCGCGACCGCCGCCGAAACCGAACGTCTTGAACCCCATCGTTTCGAGGGCGACATTGCCGGCAAGGATCATCAGGTCGGCCCACGAAATTTTCCGTCCATACTTCTGTTTGATCGGCCAGAGCAGCCGACGCGCCTTGTCGAGGCTGACGTTGTCCGGCCAACTGTTCAACGGCGCGAAACGCTGCTGTCCCCGTCCACCGCCGCCGCGTCCGTCGCCCATGCGGTAGGTGCCGGCACTGTGCCACGCCATGCGAACGAACAACGGGCCGTAGTGGCCGAAGTCCGCCGGCCACCAGTCTTGAGTGTTGGTCATCAACGCCGCGAGATCTTTCTTCACCGCCGCCAAGTCAAGGCTCTTGAACTCCTTCGCGTAGTCGAAGTCCTTCCCCATGGGGTTGGACTTGCAGGAGTGCTGGTGCAGAAGTTCGAGCTTCAACTGGTTTGGCCACCAATCGCGGTTCGACGTGCCGCTACCGGCTGTTTGTGCGTGAAACGGGCATTTGCTCTCGTTGCTCATGATGTTTGTTTCCTTTTTGTTGGTGGTTTCCTTGATTTCTTCGCCGCCTGCCGGCACGCCGCGCACCG
Organism: Verrucomicrobiota bacterium; assembly: GCA_016871575.1. GTDB lineage: Bacteria > Verrucomicrobiota > Verrucomicrobiia > Palsa-1439 > Palsa-1439 > CAIKAP01. Next base: position 39,924 of record VHCW01000014.1, on the reverse strand, counting down.
GCCGCGAAAATGAATGTGGTAGTCCGCAATCTCAAACCCAAACCGGCGCACGTCCGGCCAAGCGACCTTGTTGAGCCGCTCCTCCTCCAGATCAATGATCCCGCCGCAATCGAGACAGACGAGATGATGATGTTGGTAAATCTTCGGATCAAAACGCGCCACCGAGCCGGGATGACATATCTTGTTCAGTAGCCCCAGCGCGACGAGGTTGCCGAGTATCCGGTACACCGTCATCCGTGAAATCTCCGGCAACTCCGCCCGCACCGCCGCGTACACTTCGTCCGCCGAGGGGTGGTCTTCTCGTTCGAGCACCGACTCAAAGACGGCGCGTCGCTGCATCGTGACCGGCAACCCGTTCTCCCGGTGTGCCTGGGCGAACTGCGCCAGCCGTTGTTGTTTTTCCTCGAGATTCATTTGACTCGCGGATGTATCTATATCTCAGATGATACATTTTTGCAAGTAGCTATTGAGCAGGGCCGGCGTTGTTGTCGTCCTTCTCCAGAGAGAAGGACGGCCAGCCTGGTCTTCCTCACGGGTTTGCGAGCAGTCGGGTGATTTCGCCGGGGCGTTCGCGGCCGCTCTTGTCCGCAAGCTGTCGCAACGTGTCCTTGCCGTCAGCTTTGATCCCGGTGGCTTGCAGGCGGGCGATGGCAGCGTCGAGGGGCAAGCCCTGCTCGGTGCAATACTGGGCGAGTGTCTTCTGGCCGAAACCGCCTTTTTCTTTCTCACCGGATTGATCCGAGCCGGTTGTTTCACAGAATCCGCCGTGAAATCTCTCCCGCCAGTCCAGCATGATAGAAAACGGCTGCATCTTCACTCGCGCCCCTGCGAAAAACAGCGCGGCCAGCAACAGCGCCACCAGCCATTCCCAGCGCAAGGCGGGCCGTTCTCCCGTTGTCTTTTTCAGGTAGCCGAGCAATGGCCGCCAATTCAAGACGGTATGAACCACCGCCACGATGACGAACAGCGCGCAGAATAACAAGTGAAGGTCCTGCCACTCGGATTTGTCCAATCCCCACATCTGCCAGTTGGTTTCGCGCGCGATTCTCGTGGATGGCGCGAGAAACAAGAAGACACCGCTGACGGTCATCACGACAAATGAAATGGCCGTGCTCAGCGAAGTCAACGCGCGCCACGAAAAGCGCGGTCTGCCGACGGGGTTCACGATTACTTGGCCTGCTTCAACAACGTCTGGAGATCCTCCATCTCGGCTTGGAGGTCTTCCTCGTGCTCGACTTCATCCTGCAGGATTTGCAGCACGATGTTGTAGGTGACCGGGTCCTTGCTCATCGTGATGTTGAGCAATTTCTTGTAGGTCATGATCGCGCACTGTTCGCCCTTGATGTTCTGTTCCAGCACGTTCTTGACGAACGGGTTGTCCGGCGCTTCGTAGCCGCAATTGGTGAGGTTGTACCATTCTTTCGGCTCAGTCACCGGCGTGCCGCCGAGCTGGATGATGCGCAGCGCCAGCATGTCGGCGTGACGCAATTCATCCGCGGCGTGCTGGGTCAGTTCGGCGATGACGGCTTCCTTCATCGGCCCTTTGACGACTTTTGCGCCGATCCAGTATTGGTAGTACGCAAGCCATTCGTCCGCAAACGCCTTGTTCAGCAACTGGACGAGCTTGTCCACGTCCATATCCACGATCTGTCTGCCTTTGGTGCCCATGAGGGTCTCCTTTCGGTTCTGGTTGTCACCATATGCCAGGAAAAACCGGCGCACCATCGGATTGTCACCGCTGGCACTCGATTCTTTCCGGCAACGGACAGCAGTCCGTTATTTTTTCTTTGCTTTGCGGCCGCTTTTTGCCGGCTGTTCATCCTTGGCGGCCGGACCGGTCTTTGGCAACTCCACCTTGCCGAGGCGGGCGGCGGCGAGGTACTCGCCCAACAGTTTCTTGTCATCGCCCGAAAGCTTGGAAAGTGGCATCATCCGATTCATGCATTTGCCCCATTGGGCATCCGTGTACGTCTTCGGATTGATCATGCCGCCCTTCTTGGGGTGACAACTCAGGCAACCATTGGTGTACAGTTCTTGGCCCTTCTTGATCTGTTCCGGTGTCAGGTCGGCGCGCGCCGCGAGGCTGGCCGCCATGACTACCGCGAGAGAGAATACGAGATGTTTCATGGCGGGATGATTTATCTTGCGCCCGTTGCCATGTCAAGCGCGCTGCGGTAGGATGTGGCAACATGAAACGACGAACCCGGATTTTGTGCTGGCTGCTGGCGACGGTCGTCGTGTTGTTTGTGTTGAGCCGGTTCGTGGCGAGACCGTGCCTGATTGTCGGTGAGAGCATGGCGCCGACGCTGCGTTCTTGGGACCTCTGCCTGATGCAACGCGTGTATCAGTATCAGCCTCAGCGCGCGGACATTGTGATGTTCCGCACTGCTGATGATCCTCCGATCCACTTCATCAAACGTGTCATCGGGTTACCCGGCGAAACCGTGGCTGTTTCCAACGGCGTGGTGCAGCTCAACGGCGCATCCCTCCCGGAGCCATACGCCACGAACAACTCCGATTGGACTCTCATTCCCACCAACGTGCCGCCCGACCGCGTGTTCGTCATCGGCGACAACCGCGCGGAAGGCGGCACGGAGACATGGCACGGCTTCGTTGCCACGCGCCTTGTCATCGGCAAACTCATCTGGCAATGGAGGTGGAAACAATGAAATGGCTCTTGCGGATCACAGTGGCAGGATTGCTCGTCTGGCTGGCTTGGCAGGGCTGGCAACGGTTTTTCGTGACCGATGAGACCCGCATCAAACGGCTCATCAGCACGCTGGCCAACGCCGTTGAGAACAACAAAATCCTCGCCCTCGCCGACGGGATCGCGGGCGACTACAGCGATGACCGCGGACTGGACAAGGCCACCCTGCTCGGCGCGGTCCGGGGCACTCGCTCGCAATACGAGGCAATGTTTATCTACATCAGCGACACGGCTGTCCAGATTGCCGACAACCGTGAGAACGCGCAGGCCACGATTGTGGCGCGCATCCTGACCAAACGCGCCGGCGGCGGCAGCACCGAACTGAACGCCGAGCGGGTCCGCCTGTTCTTCCGCAAGACGGACAGCGGATGGAAAATGACCCGTGTCGAGTCGCCGGAATTGAAGTTCGATTGACCCGCAGCAAAGTGATTGCCACAAGCGGGAGGATTCGCTACCCTGTGCGGCGTTATGGCAAAAATCCAACGTGCTCTCATCAGTGTTTCAGACAAGGCCGGCTTGGTCGAGTTCGTGCGCGAACTGACCGGGTTTGGCGTCGAAATCATCTCCACCGGCGGCACCGCCCGCGCGCTCAAGGAAGCGGGCATCCCGGTCCTTGAAATCAGCGAACACACCGGTTTCCCCGAAATGATGGATGGTCGCGTCAAAACGCTGCACCCGAAAGTCCACGGCGGATTGCTCTACATCCGCGGCAACGCCGAGCACGAGGCCGCCGCCGCCAAGCATAGCATCAAGCCGATTGACCTCGTCGTCGTCAACCTCTATCCCTTCGAGAAAACCGTCGCCAAACCCGACGTGACACTGCACGAGGCCATTGAGAACATTGACATCGGCGGCCCCTCGATGCTGCGCAGCGCAGCCAAGAACCACGCCAGCGTCACCGTCGTCGTGGACGCGGCGGACTACCCGGCGGTGCTCGCCGAGATGAGAGCGAACGGCGGCGACACGACGTTTGAGACGCGCGCGCGGCTCGCAACCAAGGTGTTTGCCACCACGAGCCGATACGACGGCGCCATCGCGGCGTTCCTCGGCAAAGCTGGCAGGTTGCCGGACACGTTGACATTGTCGCTGCCGAAGGCGCAGGAGTTGCGTTACGGCGAGAATCCGCACCAGAAAGCGGCGCTGTACGGCGATTTCGGAAAATACTTCCAGCAACTCCACGGCAAGGAGCTTTCCTACAACAACATCCTCGACCTGACGGCCGCGGCGGAACTGGCGGCGGAATTCCCGGACCAACCGACCGTTGCCATCCTCAAGCACATGAACCCGTGCGGCGTCGGCAGTGCGGCGACGTTGAAGGAAGCGTGGGACCTCGCCTATGCGACCGACAAACAAGCGCCGTTTGGCGGCATCATCGCCGTGAATCGCCCGCTCGACGCCGACATCGCAGCGGCCATCGCCGAGATTTTCAGCGAGGTCATCATCGCGCCGGAGTTCCAGCAGGGCGCGCTCGACATTCTGCAAAAGAAGAAAAATCTACGGCTGATCAAGCAGTTGTCAGTTGTCAGTCCTCAGTTGTCAGTAAGGACAGTGCTTGGCGGGATGCTCGCGCAGGAGCGCGATACGCGCCTTGTGTCGGCTGACGACATCAAGGTTGTCACCAAGCGCGAACCGACTCAGACCGAGCGGCACGCGCTGTTGTTTGGCTGGCGTGTGGTCAAGCACGTCAAGAGCAACGCCATTGTGTTCACCGGCGCGGACGAAAAGATTTGTCGAACGCTCGGCATCGGCGCGGGTCAAATGAGCCGCGTGGATTCCTCCAAGATCGCCGTCTGGAAAGCGAAAGAGGCGGGCCTGTCCCTGAAGGGCAGCGTCGTCGCCAGCGACGCCTTTTTCCCGTTCCCCGACGGTGTGATTGCCGCCGCCGAAGCCGGGGCGACCGCCGTGATCCAGCCCGGCGGGAGCATGCGCGACGCCGATGTGATTGCCGCCGCCAACGAACGTAACTTGGCCATGGTCTTCACCGGTATCCGCCATTTCCGTCACTAAGGTTTTCAAGTCATGCCCAAACAACCATCGCCCGCGCCTTCCGCACCGAAACCAGAACAACAACCGGCAACGCCAGAACAACCCGTCACTCTTCCGGAGTCCTCCGAACACCTGCCGCACCTGTTCAAGTGGCGGGACTGGGCTGTCGCGGCGGCGACGTTCCTGATCGCGGGCCTGCGGTTTTTGTACGACATGTCGCCGGAGGTGACGTTGCAGGACTCGGGCGAGCTGGTGACGGGCGCGTATCATTTGGGCGTGCCGCATCCGCCGGGGTATCCGTTGTGGGCGTTGATGGGATGGATCTGGCGGCACCTGCTGTGGTTCGGCAACCCGGCATGGCAAATCTGCCTGATGTCAGTGTTGACGGGCGCGTTGGTTGTCGGTGTGCTGACGCTGTTGATGTCGCGCAGCATCATGGTGCTGTTGCGGTCGTTGACGTGGGCCGATGACGTTGCCGACAACGTGAAGCATTGGATTGCGCTGACAGTGGGCGCGGCGGTGTCGCTGACCTTCGGGTTCAACCGCGGCGTCTGGCTCTGGGCCTGCGTGCCGGAGATGCGTGTGTTGAACGTGTTCATGTTCATTCTGACGGCGTTCACGTTTTTTGCGTGGATGCTGCGTCCGCAACGGCACGGTTTCCTGTACGCGACGATTCTGGTGTACGGGCTTGGCATCAGCAATCACCAGACGATCATGGTGATGGTCGCGCCGTTTCTGGTCGGGGCGGTTGCGTTGGAGTTTCTGGAACTGGGCGGTGAGAACAAGTGGTTGACGCTCAAGAACGCGGCGATGGACGCCTTGCGGCGAGATTGGGTGCCGGTGGTTGGCGGGTTCTTGACGGCGTTGGTCTTGTTGCAACTGGGGCAATGGTTGCTGCCTTCCGCGCGCGCGTGGGTGCTGGCGAACTGGGGTGAGTTTGGCGTGCGCCTGATCAGTTTCGGCGTGGGACCGCAACATGCGAAGCCGTTGGTCGGACAGTTTTTCAAGGTGGCGCTGCTGTGGTGGGCGGGATCGGTGTTGCTGGGCGTGTTGATGCGCGTGAGCCGGTTCAAGGTGGTCATGGAACTGCTTGTGGCAATCCTGCTCTCGGCGGCGGTCTGGTCGTTTGTCATGTCGTGGACGGGGATGCGGATGCTCAAGGAGTTCATGCCGATGCCGGTGATCGGATTGATGCCGCTGGAGTCGTTGGCGGTGTTGTTCACGTCGCTCGGCGTCTGGTCACTGGTGTATGGCTGGCGGCGGAAACTGTTGAGCAGCGGGCGGGCGTTGCTGTACTCGCTGATCTTCCTGATCGGCGTCGGGTTCTACGTCTATATGCCGATTGCGTCGGCGACCAATCCGCCGATGAACTGGGGCTACACGCGCACGCCGCAGGGATTCCTGCACCACATCACGCGCGGCCAGTACGAGCGGCTGCATCCGCAGTCCATCTTCAGCCAGCAGTTCTACATCCAGTTGAACCTCTTCGTGACCTCCGTGGTCAAGCAGTACTCGTTCATCCTCGACATGGACGGCTCCGATGGCGGGTTCGTGCGCTCCCTTAAATGGATCAACAACGCCTTCAACACATTGTTGTTGGGCGTCATCTCGCTCGGGCTGCCCGTGCTCGTGTTCCGCGACCTGCGGGCGCGCGCGCGGTCATGGCTGATTTTTGTCTGGGCCGCCTTCGGCATCGCCAGCATCGGCCTGATCATGATCATCAATCCGGCGCTCGACCGTCAGAACCAGGAGATCTGCATCAAGTTCTTCGCGCCGGCGCACGGGTTCTTCGCCATGATGCTCGGCTACGGCCTCGCGTTCGCGCTGGCCGCGATCGTCGCCCGCTTTCCAATTCCCCGCCCCGCCATCTGGACGGCCGGCGCGCTGTTGTTGCTGCTGCCGCTCATTCCGTTTTACCGCAACTGGGCGTTGTGCGAGCAACGCGGCCACGACTTCGGCTACCAGTTCGGCTACCGCATGTTCTATCCCGGCGGCGGGTACCCGCCGATGGACCGCGACGCCGTGCTCTACGGCGGCACCGATCCCGGCCGTTTCGTGCCGACCTACATGATCTTCTGCGAAAGCCGCTCGAAACATAAATTCAGCGATTCCCACTTCGATCCCGAGGGCGGCAAGAATTTCGACCGGCGCGACGTCTATATCATCACCCAGAACGCCCTCGCCGACTCGACGTACATGAGTTACATCCGCGACCACTACGATTACTCGCGTCCCGACTGGAACAACCCCGCCACCCTCACCAACCGGCCCTCCTGGCAGAACCGCCAGCTCGGCTGGGCGTGGCACACGCTCGACCGCGAGACGATGTATCCGCGCCAACCGATCTGGATCCCCGGCGAACAGGATGTCCAACGCGCCTTCCAGGAATACGTCAACGGCCTCCGCAACCGCGCGCCGTCGCCCGAAGAACAAGTCGAGGTCGTGGACGGCCGCGTCAGCGTCAAGGGCGTCGCCGGCGTCATGAACATCAACGGCATCCTCACGAAGTGGATCTTCGACCGCAACAAGGACAAGCATTCCTTCTACGTCGAGGAAAGCTATGTCATTCCGTGGATGTACCCCTACCTCGAACCGGCCGGCGTCATCATGAAGATCAACAAGGAGCCGTTGCCCACGCCGCAGGAAAATCCCGGGCTGTGGTCCATGATCATTCAGCGCGACCGCGCCTACTGGGACAAACTCGAAGCCGAGTTCATGGCCCGGCCCGAATTCCGTCGCGACTCCGACGCGCAAAAGACCTTCTCGAAGCTTCGCTCCGCCATCGGCGGCGTCTATGCGTTCCGCCGGCTCGTGCAAGAGGCCGAGTATGCTTACAAACAAGCCCAGCGCCTCTGCGCCGAAAGCCCCGAAGCCAGTTTCCGCTGTGCCCAGCTCTACATGGAACTCGGCCAGGTGGACAAGGCCATTGACACGCTCAAGGCGCTCGAAGAACTCGACCCGCTCAACCGCAAAATCAAGGAAGCCCGTCAACAACTCGAAGGCGCCAAGAAAGCGCGCGAAGACATCGTCAACCTCGAAGCCGCCCGCAAGACCGATCCGCGCAACGTCCAGTTGTTCATGCAACTGGCCCAAGCCTACGCCCGCGCCGGGCAACTCGACAGGATTGTCGGACTCTGCGACGGGCATCTCACCATCCCTGACCTCAACGGCAACGAACTGGTGGTCATCGCGCAGACCTTCTTGCAGGTCGGCCAGGTGGACAAAGCCCTCAACACCCTCCAGCGCATCCTTGCCGCCAACCCGCGCGACAGCCAGGCCCATTACGCCGTCGCCATCATCCGCGCCAACCAGGGCGCCCTCAATGAAGCGCTCGATTCGCTGGAGAAAGCCATCCAAATCACCCCGAATCTCCGGGAGCAGGCCCGCAACGACCAGCGCCTCGCCCCGTTGCGCTTCAACCAGCGCTTCCAACAAATCATCGGCGGCGGCCAAGCCATGCCGAGGTTCTGAACTGATGCCGGCACAGCAAAAGGCGCGCGTCAGGCAACTCATCGCGGCGCTCCGCAAGGCGCATCCCGACGCGAAACTCGCGTTGAACTTTTCGTCGCCGCTTGAGTTGCTCGTCGCGCTCATCCTCGCCGCCCAGGCACGCGACGACCTTGTCAATTCCGTCACCGGCGAACTCTTCCATCGCTATCGCACCGCCGCTGACTGGGCCAGGCTCGACGAGAACGATGTTCGCCGGGTCAATTTTTACCGGAACAAGACCAAGGCCATTCGCGCCGCCGCCGCGTTGTTGGCCGGGAAATTCGGCGGCAACGTTCCCGGTAATCTCGACGATCTGCTCACGTTGCCGGGCGTCGGGCGCAAGACAGCCAACATCGTTCTCGGCAACGCCTTTGGCAGGGTTGCCATTGGCGTGGACACACACGTTCTCCGGCTCGCCCAGCGCCTCGGCCTCAGCAAGAATACGAACCCCGACAAGGTGGAGGCGGACTTGACGCCGCTGGTGCCGGCGAAAGATGCCGTGGCGTTCTGCCATCTTCTGGCGTTTCACGGGCGCCGCTTTTGCACCGCAAGAAATCCAAGCTGCGCCACCTGTCCCGCCAACAAACTTTGCCCGAAAATCGGAGTGCCTGCATGAGAATCATTGACCCGCATACCCACATGGTCACCCGCGTGACCGACGACTACGAACACATGGCTGCCGCCGGCATCGAGGCGGTCGTCGAGCCGTCGTTTTGGCTCGGCTCCCCGCGCACCAGCGCCGGGACGTTCGCGGATTACTTCGAGATGATCATCGGCTGGGAAACCCAGCGCGCCAAGCAGTTCGGCATCGAGCACTTCTGCACCATCGCGCTCAACCCGCGCGAAGCCAACAACGAGCCGCTCGCCGCCGAGGTACTGCCGCTCGTCGAGAAATTCTGCCAGCGCGAAACGGTTGTCGGCATCGGCGAGATCGGACTCGACCGCCAGACCGACGCCGAGGAGCGCGCTTTCCGTTTCCAGCTTCAGCTCGCCAAGAAACACAACCTACCCGTCATCATCCACCTGCCGCACCAATACAAACGGCTCGGCGCGGAACGCACCCTGGCAATCGTCGCCGAGGAAGGAATGGACCCGGCGAAAACGCTTCTCGACCACAACACCGAAGAGACGATGTCGTTGTACGAAGGCACGCCATGGTGGCGCGGCCTCACCATCTACGCCGTCACCAAGCTCACGGTCGAGCGCGCCGCCAACATCGTCGAGCAATACGGCGTCGAGCGCCTGATGGTGAACTCATCCGCCGACTGGGGCGTGTCCGATCCACTGAGCGTTCCGAAGCTGGTGGTCGAATTAAAGCGCCGCGGTTATCCGAAAGAGAAGATCGAACAACTCGTCTTCCACAACCCGATTGAGTTCTATCGCCAGAGTCCGCGGTGGACATTCCAAGCCTGATTCCGGTACAACTCGGCCATGAAACGATTCCTTTTTGCGTTATGTGCGCTCCTTTGCGGCCAACTTCACGCTGCCGATAAACCGAACATCATCGTCATTCTCTCTGACGACTACGGCTACGGCAGCGCCGGCTGCTACGGCGCGGACCCAAAACTCATTCGCACGCCGAACATTGACCGGCTCGCCCGTGAAGGCCGGAAGTTTACCGACGCCAACACGACTTCCTCGGTCTGTTCGCCGACCCGTTACTCGCTCATGACGGGGCGTTACTGCTGGCGCACGTCGGAAAAGTCGGGTGTGTTGGGCGTGTTCTCGCCGCTGCACATCGAGACGAACCGGTTGAACATGGCGTCGCTGTTGAAAGCGCACGGCTACAAGACCGCCTCCGTTGGCAAATGGCATCTCGGCTATGGGGCCGGCGAGGGGAAGATCGTGACGGATTACACTGTGGAACTTTCGCCCGGACCGCTCGATATCGGGTTCGATTATCATTTCAGCGTGCCGGCCAATCACGGTGATGTCACCGGTATTTTCGTCGAGAACCGTTACGTCTATGGCCTGCGCTCCGGTAAGATTCCGGATTCGATGAAAGTACGCATGGACGACAACGACGATTTTCAAGCCACCTACACGAAGGAAGACACAGAATCAAAACGGGCCGACCCGATGAACCTCGACGCGCCGCGCCGGGTCAACGAGCGCGTGATGAAGGTGCTCACCGGCAAGGCGGTCCGCTGGCTCGAACAACAAAAACGCGGCACGCCGTTCTTCCTCTACTTCACACCCGTCGCGGTTCACAACCCGATCACTCCCGACAAAGACCTCGCCGGCAAGAGCGCTGCCGGGCCGTACGGCGACTTCATCCACGAACTCGACCGCAGCGTGGGCGGCATTCTCGACGCGCTCGACCGGCTCGGATTCGCCAAGGACACGCTGGTGATTTTCACAAGCGACAACGGCGGCGTCACGGGGTCCGGTCGCGACGACTCTCCGCAAGCGGTTGCCGAGAAAGCCGGTCTCAAGGTGAATGGCGCGTTGCGCGGCCGCAAACACACCATCTGGGAGGGCGGCTTCAAGGTGCCGTTCCTCGTGCGCTGGCCGGGCAAAGCCGCGGCGGGCAGCGTGTGCAACGAGATGGTCAGTCTCGCTGATATCCTCGCCACGACCGCCGCCATCGTCGGCGAGAAACTTCCTGCCGCCAGCAAGGCCGCCCAGGACAGCTACAACATTCTGCCCGCCATCCTCGGCAAGTCGTCCGGCAAACCGCTGCGCGCGGACATGATTGTGCACAGCGCCGACGGCGTGTTCGCCATCCGACGCGGCCCGTGGAAATACATCGAAGGCATTCCCGTGGACAACATCAAACCCGGCATCCGCAAAACACGCGCCGACGAGTTCCGCGCGCAGCTTTACAACTTGCAGGATGATCCCGCTGAGACGAAAGACGTGAGCGCACAACATCCCGACGTGGTCAAAGAACTGGTGGCGTTGCTCGACCGTTACCGTGACGGCGACTACAGCCGCGAACTTCCGCCGGTGGTGGTCAAACCGAAGGTCACGATTGAATTGCCGCCGGTGGCGGACAAGATGGTGTTGACCGCTGCGTTCGACAAAGTCCCCGGCGCGCCGTGGAATGTGGTGCGCGGCAAATGGATCGCCAAGGACGGCGCCGTCTGGGGCACGGAGAAACCGTCCGACAAAGCCGTCGCGGCGTTCCGTCATCCGCTGGCGCTGAAGGACGGAGATGTCCAGTATGAGTTGTCGTTGCCGCCCGGTGCGTCGCACACGCTGCGGTTCGCCAAGGACCGCGACCGGGTGGTTCACATCCAAATCTCCTCGCGCAAAATCGCCATCACGGATCTGGCCACCGGTAAAGTGCTCGCGGAATCGCCCGCCAAGCTTGCGCCGAACACATGGTTGCCCGTGCGCGCCTGTTTCCGCGGCAACGATCTCATCGTGCAAGTGGCCGACGCAGCATTGAAAGCGACCACGCCGATGTTCGGCGAAACCAAGACCATCATCTCACTGTTGGTGTCCGGCGAAGAGGTCGGTTTCCGGAAACTCAGCGTGGCCACCGCCGGGAAAGAGTGACAATGAGTTTCTTCTGCTGCCTGCTGCTGGCTTTTTCGCTCGGTGTTGCCGGCGACGGCACGAACGACCAGACGGCGGCGTTCCAGCAATTGCTCGATGACGCCGGGAAGGCCGGTGGCGGTGTCGTCGAGGTGCCGGCGGGCCGGTACGTCATCAAGGGAACGTTGTCGGTGCCGGCGGGCGTGACGCTTCAGGGAACGTTTCGCGTGCCGCCGACGATCCACCGCAACAAGGCGCGCGAGTTGGGCGGCTCGGTGTTGCTGGCGTACGCGGGGCGCGGCAAGGAAGACGGCGCGCCGTTCATCCGTCTGGCCGGCAACAACGCTGCCATCGCCGGGTTGGTCATCACGTATCCGGAATGGAAACAGACCGACGTGCCGCCGGTGCCGTATCCGCCGTGTGTGTTCGCGGACCGCGTCGAGAATGTCGGCATCGAGAATTGTCTCTTGCTGAATCCTTACGAGGCGATCAAGCTGGTGCGCGCCGCGCGTCACCTTGTGCGCAACGTCACCGGTTACCCGATCAAGCGCGGCATCTACGTGGACGAGTGCTACGACATCGGCCACATCGAAAACGTCCACTTCTGGCCGTTCGGCGTCCACTACAAACCGGACGACCCGTATTGCCGGTGGATCAACTTGTATGGCGTGGCGTTCGAGCTTGCGCGCACTGATTGGCACTACGTGTTCAACACGTTCTGCTTCGGCTACGGCATCGGCTACAAGTTCTCGGAATCCGCAAAGGGCAGCGCCAATGGTAACTTCCTCGGTCTCGGCGCCGATTCGTGCGAACGCGCGGTGGTCGTCGAACAGGCGCAGAAACCGGGATTGTTGATCACCAATGGCGAGTTCGTCGGGCGCTGGAGCAGCACCAACGCGGTTTGCTTGGAGATTGGCCCGAAGGCGGTCGGCAAAGTCAGCCTCGTCAACTGTTCTTTCTGGGGACCGATTGACCGGTGCGTCTGGATGCGCAGCCCCGTCGGTCAATTCACCGCCAGCGCCTGTCACTTTGTGCATTGGGACAACCGCGGCGCCGGCAACGCGGCCATCCAACTCGACGCTGGCCGAGCCATCGTGCAAGGCTGCACGTTTGAGCAAGAGGGACCGCACGTGCAGATTGAGAAGCCGGTGAAGTCGGCGTTGCTGGTCGGGAACCAGGCGTCAGGCGGTTTCGTCGCCGAGAACAACGCAGGGAATCGAACGCAACTCGCCGCCAACGAAGCGTCACCGGCGGAATGGACGGACGAGGCGAAGAAACATTACCGCGTGATTGTCGGCGCGGAAGGCGACGGGCAATTTCTGCGTCGCTGGCACGGACGCGAGGCCGGGTTTCGTTGGTCAACGACGGAATCGCAGTTGCGATTGACGGTTGTGCCGAACGAGCCGTACACGCTGACGCTGAAACTCAGCGTTCCGAAGGCGGCACTCTCGCCCGAGGCGGGGCTTTATCTGGACGGCAAACGGGTCGCATCGTTCGAGGCCGGTGCCGCGACGTTGCGGGCCGAACTGCCGCCGTCACGCGCCGACCGAATCATTCTGAATGTGGTTTGCGCCGGCTGGGTGCCGTCCACCAAGGACCCACGCACCTTGGGTGTGCAGTTGCACGAGATCACGATGCAGGTGAAAGAGGCCGGGCAGCGCGTGTTTCAGGCGAACGCCGGCGAGTGGAAGTAACGCAAATTGGGGACATGTTACGGTTTTGTTCCGTCTGAACGAGAGACTGAGTCTCCGAGCTAAAGGTGACTCGTTCGTTACGGTTCACAGACTTGTTCTAACGAAGAGAGCTTCTTGAAAAGATTCTTCTTCGGGTCGAACTCCATGTTCCGATCATTCGGTGTCGGATTCAGATAGTAGGTGAACTTCACATAGCCTTCATATGACCATCCAATTTCTCCGTGAATCTTCCCGTACAAAGCCGAAATGATCTTGCCCTGTCCGTCTTTCTTCGTCCGCACACGAAAGAAATAGTTTTCATCTTCCCGTGGTTTATCGCCATGTTGGCCCGTTTCATCTCTGCTGGATTGCCGGACAAGGTTTGCCAAGTATTCATCTTCCGGAGCGTTTCGCGGCAATCGAAATACGCTGCCATTTATTGGGGTCACATACACCGGGCGAATCCCGTCACCTTTGTTAGCAAACGTCACAGTAAACATAGCGTCATACATCGGATAGCGATCTCGCGTCATCTTTCCACTCAGTTTAGGACACCTCCGGTAACTCGGTTTGATGAGATGGCTGTTGTAGGCCGCTTCTGCGAAGCGGCGTTTTTGCCAGGCATTTCGCCGACTCGCAGAGTCGGCCTACAACCAATTGTCGCCACAGGGGAGTTACCGGAGGCACCCTTTAGCATTCAACTTGAAAATGAAATCTGCTGTCTGTCCATTCCCATGCGGCACCACCCAATCACCTTTTTCCAAATCATAACTGACCGGCTCGCCCGCTTTCAGTGCGGTCTGAGCAGCCGACCCGATGTCTGCTTCAATCTTCTTCGCATACATTGGAATGGGATTGATGATTCTCTTGAGGACAATCTCCACAGTGGGATTCCACGGCTGCCATTTTCCCATCTCGGATTTTGTGAAACGAACACGGTTTCCCCGAGTCCAGTAGAACCCTGTACGGGGAAAATTGGGGCCATACACCACCACATCGGATGGTTGCGGTCCGCAGGCTACTTCGCCCGTCAAACTGGGAAGTGTCAAAACTGCCATTCCTTTCTTATCGGTCATTTGCTTAACGGTTGTGTTTTCAGGCTGGCCGAAGTTATCTCCCGGCAACCGCCGTAAGAAGGTGCTCGCCCCCACCACGATTCCGCTGACCGGCACGCCGTCATCACTCTGCACGCGAACCGTGATTCGCGCTGTGGGCGTGAATTGGCCCAGCGTAGTGCAAGAAATAGTACATAAGTTCATGCAGAGGAGAGCCGCTATTATTGTTCGTCTATTCATTTCAAAGCTCCTTTTTCAACGATTTTGTCAAACAGCTTATACGTAAACGGGTATGCAATGTATCTGATGTCGCTGTGGAGCCAATGGTCTTCCTTTTCTTGATCGTTCAATCGTTCCTGCGGCCACCCGTTCTTCATATTATGCATGTTGAAATTGCGAGATTGCGTGAACGCCGAGAGTTCATTTCTTCCACTAGCAAACGACAGTGCAGGTATGGCTTCGGCCAGCGTTTGCGCACGCACTGACCAGTCTTGGGCCAACGCGCTGCCATTAGCTCCGCAAAGCCCAGTGCTTCGGAAATCCTTGAAGAATGGTTCCGTTTTCAGTTGCTCTGGCGAAATCCCATTCGCCTGTTCGGGGAGCCAGATATTGCTCTCCGTAGGCGGATCATTCGGGGAGTTATGGTAATCCGTATTCAAAGTGAATCCCCAACCACCTTGACTGTGAGGTCCGAAAAACAACGCGATGAGCCACCTGCCCTTCAACATTTCTTGTGTTGCCCAAATGCTGCTGATCACGACTTGTCCATTACCGTTCTCCAAGACATCCTCGGTTGAAGAGTAAAAATTGTAAGCGTTAGCTATGTTTCCGAACCGCCCACGCCAAGCGATCCCTCGCCGGCCATCCCCTGTGTCGAACAATTGATGCCAATCACTAGCCCATAAAGTATTCGTGTAACCCTGCCAATTTGGATGGCGCATGTTATTTCGCTCCCACACAGTGGAATCATAGGCTTCCATCGGGACCGCTGCGTCGAGCATGAAGTAGGCGTTTACGCTCATCCCGTGGTCAACAATCGCGCTGCTAACCACCATGTTCCCTAAACTGTGGCCCGCGATGTACTTATCCCCTGGCAGCAATACAACGGATTTCTTCAGGCTTTCGGCGGTCTTGAACGCATGGGTCACGTTGAGGTAGTAATTGGGTGTCGCCCCACCCACAAGCGGCAGCCAAGAAGGTATCTTCGAGTCATCTCCGCGCCATGCGACCGCAGTGAACATCGCACGCGAACCGGATTGATAGAGTCGCTTGAACATCTCTGCGTTCCAAGCCTTCGCGTCTTGTTCGGTCACGCTGTAGCCGTGAACGAAGACGAACTGTTTTCCGTTGGAAACCGCATCCGGAAAGTTGGCCGGTTGCGGCGGACAAGGAACCATGCCTCCCGGTTTGATGCCGCGCAAGTTCACCCAACGATACATGTTGGTCACGCTGCTGATGTTCAGGGGCATCCATTTCTCGAAAACCTTCTGACTGTCTTTCCATATTTCCAACACCAGTGGCTTGGTTGTGGGCTTCGTGGCTTCCATGAGCAAGACGCCTTTGTCTTCGTCCTCCATGATTTTGTTGAGGAATTCGTCCGAGAGCCCGACACCACTCGCTGGAATTTCAAAGACACCGGCTTGATGGGCGTACTGGTTGAACAAATTGCCGTATGTGTCTGCATCTGTTGTCAGGTAGTCCCCGGCATGATCTTTCGTCAAATCGGTATAAACCGCCTTGAGCGCCGCATCGTCCTGACGGAGTTTGTATTGAAAGCCGTCAGATGGAGGGAAGTAGAAAAAGGCATACCACAAGTCAAACCAAACAGGGAAGAAGTCCAACAAATCACTGCGTCCGTTCACTTGGTTATCGGCGTAATTCGCGCTTCCACTCGATTGACCGGGAAGGTCGCTGTTTCCCGATGATATGTCGCCCGAATCGGCATCATCGTTAATCCAGAAACGGAAAGGCCCGTTGGACGCATGGTTAAAGACCGGAACGATGTCCACCCACACCTGCGGCACATACAGCGTATGGACAATCTTGAAGGGCGAACAGTAAACGGCGTTCCCGGGCGCATACGCCTCAAAGTAGTTCTGCGCATCCGGATACCAACAGAGACCTATGTCCCCCCAATATCCCTCGATCCTATCCAAGTCATGATAAGGCGCACTGTTGATGAGCAGCGTGTCAATCACACAAGCCCCATTCCACTTCTCTTGAAAAAGCAAATACGTATTAATCCACCAATTGGAATAACTGCCCCACGCGGTTGGATAGTTATTGGTCACTGTCCAAGTCTCAAATGGTGCTGGCGGGTCGTCTTGATATTCATAATACGGAACACCGCTGTTAGACGTTCCTTCGCTGGGCAGGGATGTCAGCACCCATAATACCAGATCGGTCAATTCGTTGATTTGATTGGTCAATGGCCCGTCCGACCAAGTGCCAGTCGTGTTCCCGACCGCAAGCAATACGCTCTGCAGAGTCGCGTAAGGCACCACATTGGTGTATTCATTCCACCCCGGAGCAAGACACTTCGGAATGACCCCTTCGATGCTTGTTCGCAATTGAGCTATCCGGGCAGCGTTGTTGGTTGAGCTTGTCCATTGCGTGGCCGGCAATCCCGCCAAAGCCCGCACCAAATCCAACTGTCCGTAATCGAAGCGATCCAACATCGCAGAATCAGGGAGGCTTTGCGAATCGTTGGGGTTCGCACCAGCCTGATAGTTCGCAACCAATGTGGAGCCATTCGCACCAACGGTGTCAGCAGGTGTGTTCGCAGCGTAGCCGGTCTGCACTTTCCACCAATCGGCAACACCGTCGCTACAGGAACTGTAGTTGTCCGTCACAAGTACGCTTGGATTCCAATACACTTGAAGATTACTCAATCCATGAGCCAGTGAACTTGTATTCGTTGCGCTGCCATCATCCGGATTGTTTGGGTTCAGTCCTTGCGAAACTTCCCACCAATCCGGAATGCCATCGCCATCGGTGTCATAACTCACGTCAAAACTGAACACGTTCTTCATCTGGCCAATATTGGCCAAAGCATAGTCATTCGGCTGGCCGCTCCACGGATAGTTCGTCGTGTAGCCAGCTTCGATCAGACGGTCGTAGAACGGCTTCGCCACGTACTTGAGTTGGCCGAGATTGACAGGCCGGAAGTTATTACTGTTGGAGAACGAGGAAATCAGCGCCCAGATGTTGCTGCCCGTGCCACCGGGGAGTTGTGTTTCGAGTTCCTCGCAGGCATTGCTGGCCACCCATTTCAGTTGCCCTTGATTGACCGCCGCAAAATCATTCGGCACAGCATCGAGGTTGAGTACGTCGCGTGCTACCCACCATGCCGGTCCCGTTGCCGCTTGGAGTATCATCGAAACCAACGCGACCATACCCGTCACCGCCATCAAGGTTAATCGGGAGGAAAACGGTTTCATGGTTCAGCGTTCACCATTCAGAGATTGAAGACTGGTAACCGACAACTGGGAATTGTGAATCCACTTTGTCTGTACTCACTGTCATCAATCTATCATTCATCCGCGTATCTCCTGCCGCAATGACGTATGCGTGAAGCACCGCTTCTGTACCAGATGTTCCCCCTGCCATCAAGAACATAGCGGGGAGCGATTTTGCGGTTGCGTGCCGGCGACTGACGCCTACAATGCCGGCCGATGAAAATCACGCTCTGCTGTGTCGTCGTTGCACTTTGTGCGACAGTCATGTTCGCCGCATCGGCAAAACCTTCTGGCTCGCAAAAGAAGGATGTCACACTCGCGCCTCCCAAGAACCTCAAGACGAAACTCCCGCCGGGCTACACGATTCCCATCATTGATCTGGCTGGCGAAAAACACCGGCAGGTGATCGTGGACCGCGAGCCGGGCCAGTATCTCGGTCATCCGACCACGGTCTTGCTCGAAGACAACAAGACGATGCTCATCGTTTATCCGAAGGGGCACGGACGCGGGGCGATTGTCTATAAGCGCAGCAACGACGGCGGCCTGACATGGAGCGAACGGCTGCCGACGCCGGCGAATTGGGTAACGTCGCTCGAAGTGCCGACGCTGCATCGTGTGGTGGACGCGGCGGGGAAGAAACGGATCATCATGTTCAGCGGCTTGTATCCGATCCGGATGGCAGTCACGCAGGACGACGGCGCGAACTGGAGCGAGTTGAAACCCATCGGCGATTTTGGCGGCGTGGTCACGATGGCGACGGTCATCAGCCTCAAGACGCCGGGGCATTATCTCGCGTTCTTTCACGACGACGGGCGGTTCATCCGCGGCGGGAGCGAGGAGCGTTACCGTTTGAAGTCGCCGCACAGCGATTACAGTTCGGCGACGGCGAAGCCGTGGCGGTTCTGGGTCTATACCACGCTGTCAAAGGACGGCGGACTGACGTGGAGTGTGCCCGCGCCCATCGCGATGTTGCCCGACGCGAACCTCTGTGAGCCGGGCGCGTTGCGTTCGCCGGACGGCAAACAGATCGCCGTGCTGTTGCGCGAGAACAGCCGCAAATACAATTCGTTCGTCATCTTCAGCAACGACGAGGGGCTTTCGTGGAGCGAACCGCGCGAGTTGCCCGCCGCGCTCACCGGCGACCGGCACACGGCGAAGTACGCCCCCGATGGCCGGCTCTTCATTTCGTTCCGCGACACGACGCACGTCAGCCCGACGAAAGGCGACTGGGTGGCGTGGGTCGGCGCCTACGACGACATCGTGCAGGGCCGCGAAGGCCAGTATCGCGTGCGGCTCATGGACAACACAAAAGGCGCCGATTGCACATACCCCGGCGTGGAGTTGTTGCCGGATGGCACGATTGTCACGACAACCTACGGGCATTGGACGGAGGGCGAGCCGGCGTATATCGTCAGCGTGCGGCTGAAACTTTCCGAGTTGGATGAAAAAGCAAAACGCGGCGAGGTAATGAGTAAATGACAACAATCCGCATTCTTTGGCTTCTACTCGCCCTTGGGCACAGCGTTGCGGTTGCCGTTATTCCAACCAACCTCGTGGTGGAGGGCATCCCGCCGATTCCCGACGCGCTCAAATCGAATGTCGTGCGCTACCTTGCGCTCGGCGGCGCGAGTTTTCGCGGCTGGCATCCGGCGCGACGCGAACTGCTGGTCACGTCGCGCGTCGGCGACGTGTCGCAGCTTCACCTGGTCGCCGAGCCGGCGGGAAAGCGCCGGGTGTTGACGCGCCTGAAGGAACCGGTGAACTACGGCTGGTTCCAGCCGCGCACCGGCGATCTCCTCGTCTTTCAAATGGATTCGGGTGGCAACGAGCAATACCAGTTCTACGCGCTGGATGTCACCGTCACCAACCGCGCGCCGGTGCTGCTCACCGACGGCAAATCGCGCAACACCAGCCCGCGTTGGTCGCCGAGCGGCCAGTGGTTCGCCTACGCCTCCACGCGCCGCAACGGCAAGGACAACGACATCTTTGTCGTCAATCCCGCCGACCCGGCGACTACGCGTTGTGTGATGACCAATTCCTCGTCTTCATGGTTCATCGCCGACTGGTCGGCCGATGACGCGAAGTTGCTGTTACGTCGGGGCCTTTCCGACGCGCAAAGCGAACTCTGGTCGCTCGACCTCCGGACAGGCGCGCGTAGCCTGCTCACGAAAAAAAGCGAGAAAGTCTATTTCAGCCAGGCGCGCTTCGGCGACAACGACACCGCCATCTATGCGCTGACGGATGACCAATCGGATTTCCTCACGCTGACGCGGCTCGATTTGAAAACCGGCAAACGTGAGCCGTTGACGGCCCATATTTCATGGGACGTGGAGGCTTTCGAGATTTCGCCTGACGGCAGAACGATTGCGTTTACCATCAACGAGGACGGGTTCAGCCGTTTGCGCCTGCTTGATCTCGCCACGCGCAGGGAATTGCCCGCGCCGAAAATTCCCGGCGACATCATCAGCGGGCTTGCGTGGCACGGGAAAAATCGCGAAATCGCTTTTACCCTCGACGGCTCGCAGTCGCCCAGCGACGCCTATTCGCTCGACGTGGACACTGGCGCCATCACGCGCTGGACCACGCGCCTGCGCAAACCGGCGGTGGAACAGAAGTTTGCCGAGCCGGAATTGGTCAAGCTGAAAAGCTTCGACGGCCTTGGCATTTCCTCGATTGTCTACCGGCCCGACCCGAAAAAGTTTCCCGGACCGCGCCCCGTGATCGTCATCATCCACGGCGGACCTTCCAGCCAGTCGCGCCCCGGTTTCCGTGGCAGCACGAACTATTACCTCAACGAACTCGGCAGCGCGCTCGTGTATCCCAACGTGCGCGGCTCGAGCGGCTACGGGCGGAAGTTCCTCGCGCTCGACAACGGCTTCAAGCGCGAGGATTCCGTGAAAGACATTGGCGCGGTCGTCGAATGGATCCGCCGCGACACGGGGTTCGATTCGAACCGCATCGGCGTGATGGGGACCAGCTACGGCGGTTTCATGACGCTGGCGTGCCTTGTGAAATACAACGACGTGTTTCGCTGCGGCGTGAACAACGTGGGCATCGCCAACTTCGTCACCTTTCTGCGCGACACCGCCGATTACCGGCGCGCCAACCGCCGCAGCGAATACGGTGACGAACGCAAACCGGAGATGCGCGCGTTTCTGGAGAAAGTGTCGCCGGCCAACAACGCCGACAAAATCCGCGCGCCGCTGTTGATTATTCAGGGCAAGAACGATCCGCGCGTGCCGGTGACCGAGGCCGAGCGGATGCGCGACGCCATCCGCAAGAACGGCGGCGCCGTCTGGTACCTGATGGCCACCGACGAGGGCCACGGCTTCAGCAAGAAACGCAACGTGGATTTCCAGTTCCACGCCACCGTGCTCTTCTTCCAAGAGCATCTGTTGAAATAGTGGTTTGTTATCGGAAGTGATGGCAATTCAGAGGCGTTCTCTGCTACAATTTGGCGGAGGTTACAACTATGCATTGGCTCAAGCAGGCAGTCCTCGCGCTGGCGGTCGCCACTTCCGCGACCGGTGAAAACTGGCTACAGTTCAAGTTCGACAGCCGGCAATCGGGCAACGTCCCGGATCGCGCCTTGCGGACGCCGCTCGGTCTCGTCGGCGCTGTGCCGCTCAGCGACTCCATCTTTACCGCTCCAGTGGTTGCTGATGGCAAGGTTTATGTGTTGGACGGGGCGGGTGTTGCTTGGTGTCTCGACGCACAATCGCTGCGGGTGCTCTGGAAATTCGCCGCGCCGGGCGGCAATGCCAACTGCAACAATCTTTCCTCGCCGGCGCTGGCTGGTGGCCACCTGCATTTCGGCACGATGGCGGGACGGTATTATGTGCTCGACGCTGCCACCGGCAAGGTGCGCAAGGAACTTTTCTGCGGCGACCCGATTATGGGAGCGCCGGTCATCAGCGAAGGGCGCGTCTATTTTACGACGCTCGGCTCGCAGGTCTATGCGTTGACGCCTGCCGGCGAGGTTTGTTGGACATGGGACTTTCTGAAGGAGGTCGTGCAATTCTCCGGCGACCGTTGGAACGCCGCGGACTGGCTGGCGCACAAGAAGGGGAGCCGCGTGGACTGGCGCGACCAGTTCTGCTCCACCATCGGTCTCGCCGCGCACGGCAAACGGATCGTGCTGCCCGCCGGTGGTCGCCTTGTCTGGCTTGATGACACCGGCGACAAGGCACAACTGGCCGCAGTGGGTGAAGTGCCCAATTTCAGCGGACGGGAATATCCTGCGCCGTTTGGCTTGAGCCTCGGCGAAGATGGCACGGCCTACCTGCAATGGCATCGCCGCGACAACGCCGGTCGTGTCGAGATTATGCGGCTGGTCGAGGGCAAAGTGCAGACGAATTTCGTCCAGGGCACGCAGACCGCGATCAACCTGCCGGGGCTGTTGAGTTTTTGTTCGGTCAGCCTGCGCGATCAGGATGTGTACCGCTGCCGGCCGGAGGAAGGATTCGGTTTCTGCAAGCACGCGCCGGATGCGACGGAAGCGCAGTTGCTCGGCGACCATCCGTCCATTGCTTCGCCGGTGTTGTTGCGCGACGCGGCGGTGTTTGGCGGGCTGGATGGCAGTCTTCACGTTGTGCCGCTGGATGGCCGTGGCAAATCGTGGTCGTTCACGACCGCGTTTGGCCGGGCCATCACGGCGCCGGTGGCCGTGTGTGATGGACGGGTTTATTTCGGTTGCGAGGACGGATATTTCTACGTGCTCGGTCCCGGCGGCAAGGCACGCTTGCCGGACAAGGATCTTGGCATTCACAAGATTCGCAGTCCCCTCACCAGCAAGCTCGCCGATGCAAAGTACGATTGGTTCACCAACTACGGCAATCTCTCCAACTTCAATTCCAATGACCAAGGATTCCGTCCGCCATTGAAGATGAAATGGGTGCGCCGGTACGAGGGCACGTTCAAACATCTGCCGGTGTTCGGCGGCGGACGGATGTACACGCACACGTCGGAAGGACAGGTTTTCGCCGTCGAACAGGAAACCGGCCGCTTGCTGTGGCGGCAGTATTGGCCGGGCGTCCATCTTTCATTCACGTCGCCGATTTACTGGAAGGACCGGCTGTTGTTGCCGCAGGCCGGCTTGAAACGTTCGTTGTTGCGCTGTCTCGACGCGGCGACGGGCAAGCTGCTTTGGGAAGCGCCGTTCAGCGGGTCGCCGAGCTGGAGCCGGCAAGGGGCGCCGGTGATTCACAAGAACCTCGCCATCTACGCCTTCGGCACCGGCCGCTACGCCCCGCAGGGCACCGAGAAGGCGTTTGTGCACAAGGGCGACCCGCAGCCGTCACCCGACGGCGCGGAGGTGATGAGTTTCATCTATTCGCACGACAATCCGTATTATCCGAAGGACAACCGTCCGCTGCTCCGCGCGTGGGACATCGAGACCGGCAAGGTCGTGTGGGAAAAAGATTTTACCGAGTACGGCACCGGCGGCAACAACTGCGGATTGTGTTTGATGGACGACACGCTGTACTACTCGACCTTCTTTGGCTACGCCGCTCCGCGCAAGGGCCTGACGGCATCACTCGACCCGATGACCGGCCAAGTCCGATGGTTCAGCACCAATCATTACGTCACCGCCGGTTGCACCGTCTCCGGGCGCGATGGCCGGCTCTATCTCGGCGGCTACAACCGGCCCAACGAGTTGACCAAGGACCGGTACGTCCATTGTCTCGACGCGCGCGATGGTTCGCTCCTCTGGAAATCCGAGCCGGTCCGTTCCGCGGTCAATGTGGTCAGCATCGGCGAGCGGTTTCTGTTCAGCAACGCCTCCGGCGGCGACGGCCACGTATTCGACCGCGCGACCGGCAAAATCCTCTCCCGGTTCAACTTCAAGTACGCCTGCACGCGGTTCAGCATGTCCGAGCCGTACCTGCTCGGCGCGAACATGGACTTGATTGACCTGGCCAACGGCAACCAACTCGTCTCCACCGGGCCGGCGCTGGAATCGCGCGAGTGCGTCGGCGGCATCATCTCCAATGGCCGCTTGTTCTACACGGCGCAAGCCAACGGCCTGCAAATGTCGCAAGTCGGCGCCGAGGAAGCCAGACACTGGACGCCGCCGTGGCAGCGCAAATAGTGGAACGGGACTCAGTGTAATGCCAACAAGAGCGCGACGCCCGCCAACGTCGTCAGGATCGTGACCGGGATGCCGAACCGCGCGTAATCCCAGAACCCGACTTCGCAATGGCCGCGCGCCGACTCGACGACGATGATGTTGGCGACCGAGCCGAGAATCGTCAGGTTGCCGGCAAACGTGGTCGTCACCGCCAGCACCTTCCACATCAGGTCCGGCTGGCTGAGGCTGCCGATCCATTTGCCCACGACCAACACAAACGGCACGTTGGAGAAAATGTTCGATCCCGCCACCGAGAACCACGTCAGGTTCCACGCCTGCGTCGTCGCGTCCGCGCCAAACGACGGATGCAGTTTCTCCGGCAGCCCCGTCTCGTTCAATCCCTCGACCACCACGAACAGCGCCGCGAAAAACACCAACAGATGCCAGTCCACGTGTTTGAGCACCACGTGCGTGTCGCGTCGCGCCACCACCATGATCAGCGCCGCGCCCGACATCGCCGTCCACGGCAGATTGAACCCCAGGAAAAAACCGGCGAGCACCAGCGCAAACACCGCGCCCACGGTTCCGCACAACTTCAGATCCAGAGTGGGGGCGGCCTCCGCGCCGCGACCTGCATCAATCGTTGCTGTTGAAAGCGTTTTCCGAAATCCCAATGCCAGCACGGCGTAATTGATCGCCAGACAAACCGCCGCCACCGGCGTTACCACGAGCGCGTAGTGGCCAAACGACATGCCCGACATCTGCCCGATGATCATGCACTGCGGATTGCCGACCAGCGTTGCCACGCTTCCCGTGTTCGCGCTCGTCGCCAGCGCCATCAAGTACGGCAACAGCGGCAACCGCCCCCGCACGATCACCGCCACCACCAGCGGCGTCAGCAACAGACACACCGTGTCGTTCACCAGCAGCGCCGATAACACCGCCGAGGTCAACATCACCAACAGCAGCAACCGTCGCGGCGTCCCCGCCCGCCGCAAAATCCAGTCCGCTGCCCACCCGAAAAAACCTGCCATGTGCAGGTAGGCCGCAATCAACATCATTCCCAGCAGCAACACAATCGTGTTGTAATCCACCGAGCGATACGCCTGTTCCGGCGACATTACGCCCGTGGCCACCATCAACACCGCTCCCAACAGCGCCGCCGCCGGTCGGTAGAGTGGGAGCACCTTCAAGCGTCGTCCGCTGATCAGCACGTAGGTGATTACAAAAATCACCACCGCCATCACTTCCTTGTTCAAGCTCACGCGCCCGTGCATAACCAAACCCCGTCCACAAATCAAGCCGCCGCATTGCCAGTGATATTTTTCGTTGCAAACAACGGGATCTGCGGCACCATAGCATCATGAAATCGAGTGCCCGGCTGTTTCTCTTGTTGTCCCTCCTTGCTTGGAATCAATCCGTCGCTGATCAAATGGCGGGCGCGGCGAAAATAGACATCACGCCCGATTATCCTGTTCGGCTCAGCGGGTACGGCTCCCGCACCAACGAGCACGAAGGCGTCGAGCAACGCATCTTCGCCAAGGCGATCGCCTTCGGCAGCGACGCCGAGGGGCCTGCAGTGTTACTGGCCGTGGACAACTGCGGCGTGCCCGCATGGATGCGCGACGAACTGGTGAAACGCCTCAAGATCGCCAACGCCCGCGTCGCCATCTGTTCCAGCCACACACACTCCGCGCCGATGCTGACAGGCGTCCTGCCCAACCTTTTCAGCCGCGACATCCCGCCGGAACACCAGGCGAAGATTGAGCGTTACTCGCGCGAGTTGACGGACAAGCTGGAGCAGGTTGCTCTTGCCGCGCTCGCCGACCGCAAACCCGCGAAGCTCTCTCTCGGTTTCACCCATGCCAGCTTCGCCCACAACCGCCGTCAGTATGCGTTCCGCCCGGAAGACCACTCGGTGCCCGTGCTGCGGGTGACGGGCGCTGATGGCAAGGTGCGCGCGATCTTCACCAGCTACGCCTGCCACGCGACCGTGCTCAATTTCAACAAGATCCACGGCGACTGGCCCGGCTGCGCGCAGGAGTTCATCGAGAAACAATTCCCCGGCGCCGTTGCGCTCGTCGCGCTCGGTTGCGGCGCGGACCAAAACCCGAATCCGCGGCGAACCTACGAGTTGGCGCGTGACTACGGCAACGCCATTGGGGAAGAAGTCAAAACCATCGTGAAAGGCTCCATGCGGGTGGTCAGCGGGAAATTGGAGTGTCGCGCGAAACAGATTGACTTGCCATTTGACGAACTTCCGACCCGCGCCGAGTGGGAGACGCGCGCAAAGGACAAGACCGCCGCGGTCGCCTACCACGCCAAGGTGCAGCTTGCGAAACTGGATCGCGGCGAAAAGCTTCCCACAACGCTGCCCTATCTGGTGCAGGTCTGGAACTTTGGCCACGACCTCGCGATGGTCTTCTTCCCCGGCGAGATCGTGGTGGATTATTCCTTGCGGCTCAAGCGCGAGTTGGACTCCGAGCGGCTCTGGGTCAACGGCTACTCGAACGACATGCCTTGCTACATTCCCTCCGAGCGAATACTGGCCGAGGGCGGCTACGAGGGCGCCTCGGCCATGCTCTACTACGACCGCCCGACCAAATTCGCCCCCGGCATCGAGCAACGCATCATCAGCACCGTTCACCAGTTGATCCCGCGCGAGTTCCGCCGGTAACCAGAAAGATATTCCGGAAGAATGTGGGAGCGGACAGCGTCCGCCCATTTTCCGGCGCGATGTCCGGGAACGGCAAAGGCTCTTGCGGACGCAGCCAAGACAAGGTAAGGTCGCGGTGTCATGATTACAGTCGAAGCCAACCAAGACGAAATCCGTGTTCATATCCCCACGCGCGACATGCCGGCGGAAGCGACCAACGCCTTTGTGGATTGGCTGCGCGTCGAAACGGCGGCACGGCGCAGCCGTCTGACTGACGCAGCGGCGAAGGCGCTGGCGGAGGACATCAACGCGGACTGGTGGGCGCGCAATCAAGCGCGGTTCGCCGCTGCTAAACCGCAATGAGTCCGTTCATTGTCGTGGACACCAACGTGCTGTTTGCCGCGTTGGTCAGCACCCGATCCCGCCTGCGCGAAACCCTGTTTGCCGATGTACCATCCCGCTTCTGCTGTCCACGGTTTCTCTTTGTCGAGTTGTTCAAGCACAAGGACCGGCTCCTTGCCGCCACGGAGCTTTCTGAAGACGAGTTGTTGGATGCGCTCAATGCCTTGCTGGCGCGCATTCGTTTTGCGGACGAATCGGCCATCGCCATCGGCACTTGGCTGGAGGCGCACCGCCTTTGCCGCGAGATAGATCAGAAGGACACGCCGTTCGTGGCGCTGACGTTGCATCTGGATGGCCGACTCTGGACGGAAGACGAGGAGCTGAAACGCGACCTCCGTGCAAAGGGTTTCAACTCTTTCTTCGAGCCATAGCCGGTTTTATTCCGGCAGCGCAACCGAAAGGTTTGACGCTACGCCGCGCAAAACGTAGTATCCGAACCCGCGGAGAAACCACTATGAAGATGAACCTCTTGATCCTCTTGGCTGTGTTGGGTTGCCTGCCGGTTGACGCTGAGCCAACAGCCGAACTGAAAAAACTCCGGGAGACGCGCAACCAGCTCGCCCACCGACAGCGGCGCGTCATCTTCAACAACGACGGGTGTGACGTGCTCTACTATCCGAAGGACGAGAAATTGACCTTGGAACAATTTCTCGCCCGGCGCACGACGTCGTTGGCGGGCACACAGGTGGACACGATTTCCTACTGCACCATCAGTTCCGGGTTCAGCTTTTTCACTCACAACACCAAAGTCGGCGCGGTGTTGACCCGACAACCCGGCGATTACGGCATCCGTCCCGAGATGCGAAACATCACGCAAGAGTTGATTGACATGGGCACAGACTGTTTGCAGGCGGTGCTGGAGTTCGCCCACAAGAACAAGATGGAATGTTTCTGGTCCATGCGGATGAACGACACCCACGACGCCGCCTACCGGCCAGACAAACCGTATCTGCTTTACCCGCAACTGAAACTGGATCATCCCGACTGGCTCGTGGGCGATCCCATTAAACGGTCGCGCTATGGACGTTGGAGTTCGGTGGACTACGCACGACCGGAGATTCGCGACCTCGCGTTCCGGTTCATTGAGGAAGTCTGCCAAAACTACGACGTGGACGGCGTGGAACTGGATTTCTTCCGTCACCTCTGTTACTTCAAAAGCACTGCCCACGGCGGCAAGTCCAACGACGCCGAGCGGGAGATGATGACGGGCTTGATGCGCCGCGTCCGCGCGATGACCGAGGAAGTCGGCCTCAAACGCAAACGCCCGATTCTCATCATGGTGCGCGTGCCGGACTCCGTCGAGTTCAACCGCGACATGGGCCTCGATGTCGAGCGCTGGCTCAAGGAAGGCTTGTTCGACATGCTCGTTACGACCTGTTATTTCCGCCTGAACCCGTGGGAAGCCAGCGTCGCGCTCGGTCACAAATACGGCGTGCCGGTCTATCCGTGCCTGAGCGACTCCCGCGTCAAAGGCGAAGGCCGGTTTCGTCGCGGCTCGGTGGAAAGCTATCGTGGCCAGGCAATGGAAGCGTGGGCTGCCGGCGCGGATGGCATTCATCTCTTCAATCTCTTCGACGTGTTCGGCGCGCACTCGCCCGTCTTCAAGGAGGCCGGTGATCCGAAGGCATTGCGAAAAATGAACAGGCTCTATTTCGTCACCGTGCGCGATGGCAAACCCGACTCGTGGTTGGCCGGCGGCTCGAAATACTGCAACGTCCCCATTTTCACGCCCACCCACCCGAAGGCCATCACGGCCAGCAAACCGTTGGCGCTCGACTTGGTTGTCGGCGAAGACTTCGACGCCAAGACCAAGTCCCAAGTGACCTTGCACGCGCAGATGCCGATGTTGCGAAACGTCCGCGATGTCCAAGTGAAACTCAACGGCCACGAACTCGCCGACGGCAAGCTGGTCAAGGACTGGCTCGACCTGAAGGTGAATCCCCTGTGGATAAAGAAAGGCGCGAACAAAATCGAGATTGCCGTCAATCCACAGATGGCCGACGACGCGCCGTGGACGGCGGCCTACGAAGCGGACGAGCTGCCCGCCAAACCATGGACGCGCGACACCGGTTCGCCGCGCACCGAGGAACGATTGGCCAACGGCACGCTGACCATCGCCGACCGCGGCAATCAGTCGGGCGATTTTCATTACTACCGTTATCGGTGGGGCGCCGATCCGGGCGGCCAATCCGTCGTCGAAGCGCGCGTCAAAGTTATTTCCGGCCTGAGTCGCATCATCATCAGCAACGGCGAAGCACAAGAGCGACTGGAACTGTTGCCTGACCGCATTGAGCTATGGAGCCGCAAGTCGGTCCGCTACGCGATGGATACCACCAAGGATTTCCATGTCTATCGCATCGTGACGCAGGGCAAGGACGTCAAGGTCTATGTGGACGGCGAACTCCGGCTCGATGCGCCCGGCGCCTACACCAAGGCCGGCGTCGGCCGCAACGAGATTTGTTTTGGCGCGTCCGACAGCACGAATGTTGGCGAAGCCTGTTGGGATTACGTCCGCGCCCGCGCCAACGGCCAATCGTGCTACGATCTGGTGTTGGAGGTCGTGCATCCAAAATGAGAAGCGGGATCGTGATTTCGCTTGGCGTGCTGTTGGCAACCCTTGCGGCTGCGGCTGCGCCGGCTCCATCAGTGGCGGACTACCCATCCATCCAAGAAGCCATCCGCGCGAATCTCGGTCGGATGGTTTATGTCCCCGCCGGGGACTATGACATTTCGGAGAAGATTCAGATTGGCAAGCAAGGCGGCGGGCTTTTCGGACCGGGCCGCATCCGGCAAACGAATCCCGACCAACCCATTCTCGTCATCGAAGACGCGAAAGATGTCCAGATCCGCGATCTCACGTTGATGCGGCCCGAAGGGAAAACGGAGACGCAGTCCGAAGGAGTGCTGGCAATCAAGTGTTGCAATCTTGTGCTGGAGAACCTGCGCGTGCTCGACAACCGCACGCGGTCGGCGGCGATTGCGGTTCGGGAATGC
The DNA here is from genome assembly GCA_016871575.1 of Verrucomicrobiota bacterium. Taxonomy (GTDB): domain Bacteria; phylum Verrucomicrobiota; class Verrucomicrobiia; order Palsa-1439; family Palsa-1439; genus CAIKAP01. The sequence goes on along the minus strand of VHCW01000014.1, from coordinate 9,951 downwards.
ACCGGCAGCCAGATTCGCAGTTGTCTGGTGCAAAACTACATGCGCATCACCGTGGACGACCGCACCCGCGGCGAGGATTGGGGCTACGCGTTCAAGTGTATTGACGGCACCGGTATCGCAGTGAGCTACAGCAAGGGGACGCTCATCCAAGGCAATCGCCTCATCGAGCAGAACTTGTTGCCAACGCCGGAGATTCAGAAGAAGTTCGACCTCGGCAAGTTTGTGAAAAAGAACGCCCAAAAAGGCATCATCACCAATCAAAAGACATGGGACGCTGAATTCGCCCAGAACTGGCACCAAGGCTCCGCCATCATCGTCACCGCGCCGGAAGTCAGCGACTACACGCAGATTCTCGGCAACTACATCGAGAACGCTGCGCAAGGGATTGACATCCACAGCGACCACGTCATCGTCGCGCAGAACATCATCAACAATTCTCACATTGGCATGAAAGCGATGCACGGCTCGCGCCATGTGCTCATCATCGGCAATCAATTCTCGAAGAACGATCTCTGGAGCATCGCCCTGATGCCCGGCGCAGCTTCCCGCACCGGCACAAACACTGACGGCGGCTCGATCATCGCCAACAACATCATCTCCGACTTCGGCCACGGTCATTCGCGATGGGTTTGGGGCGACAACGTCGCGCCACTGCGGTTCAATCGCGGCCAAAAACCCGACAACCCGCCACTCAAGGACGTCATCATCCAAGGCAACGTCGTCCATTGCGACGACCATCCGCCGCGTTACAAGTACGCCGTCATCATCGAAGGCGGCGCGAACGGCCCCAAGATGCTGCGTTTCTCCGGCAACATCTTCCATCCCGGAACGGCAGGAATCTCCAACATGGAACTTGCGCCGTGAAACACCTTCGTATCAATCTCATTGCAGTGTTGGTCACCCTGAATTGCAGCGGTGAAACAACGCCGTGGGAGAAAATCCGCGCCACGCCGATGAGTGGCGACCTGAAGGTGTTCTGGAACGTTGCGGGCGGCGACAACGCCTACAATTATGAGCAGGCAAAGGCGCATGGGTTTCTCATGGTGGACCTGCTCAACACCTACTCGGACTACCCCGGCCGGCAAAAGGAGAGCATTGAAACGTTCCTCGAAACCAACAAAACCAATCCATGGAGGAAACCGGATTTCTTCGAGCGCATCATCAAACGAAACATCACCGACAAAAATGCGCAGAGCGCGATCTTCGTCCACGACATCGAGTTCGATTTTGAGGAGGACATGGACAAGGCGTGGGCCGACTCCGCCGCGCGGGTCGCGTCGGGCGCGCAGAACAAGGCGCAGTTCGCCGAGTCGTACGTCCGCGAGTGGGCGACGTGGTTTACGTTCCCGTGCCGGTGGGCCAAGGAATTGAACCCGCGCATCCCGGTCGGCATCTACGGCATCCAGCCGTTCCGTCGCGATTACTGGGGCATCGCCGGCAAGACAGCCAAACAAATTGACGGCACGCACCGCAGCGACGCGGAGATGTGGCAACACATTGATCCGTTTGTGGATTTCTACATTGCCAGCGTGTACGTCTTCTACGAACAGCCGGACTCGATCTACTACATCGCAGCCAACATCGAGGAGAATTACCAGCGCACGCGCCGTTACGGAAACAAGCCGGTGTACGCGTACGAGTGGCTGCGTTATCACACCGGCAACGCGGAACTCAACGGCCAGGAACTCGCGCCCTATCTGGTCGAGGCGATGGCGGTGCTGCCATTTTTCACCGGCGCGCGCGGCTTGGTGTTGTGGGATTGGCTGCCAAAACAGAAAGGCCAGTATTACCAGACGCTGCCGTTGTTCATGAACAGCCTTGGTCGCGTCTCCGATCTCTCGGCCAAGATCGCAGCGGCCACGCTTGTCATTGACGAACCGGCGCACGTGTTGTGGAAGGCGAAACGCCCGCTCGTGCGCAAACTCCGCGTCACGCCCGACGAATGGATCGTGATGGCCGTCCACCCGTGGCAGGGCGAGACCGACAGGAAAGATATTCCCGTCCAGTGCGGCGGGCGCCCCGTGTCGCTGACGCTCCACGGGCGTCACACCGACATTTTCCACATCCAAAGCGGCCGCGTGACGAAACGATGGACCTTACACCAGAACCAACCGCAGTGAACGGTGTTGAAAGACATGAAAGGAATCCCATGAAACAACTACCAATGATCTCTTGCAGCCTCTTGTTGTGCCTCGGCCTCGCGGATGCCGCAGAAAGCAAGAAGCCCAACGTGCTGTTTATTGCCATTGACGATCTCAACCACTGGGTCGGCCACCTCGGGCGCAATTCCCAGACGCGCACGCCGAACATCGACCGGCTGGCGCGTCAGGGCGTCACCTTCAGCCGCGCCTATTGCACCGCGCCGGCCTGCAACCCGTCGCGCGCATCGCTGATGAGCGGCCAGCGTCCCAGCAGCACCGGTTGCTACGTCAACAGCGAAAACTGGCGGGGCGGCATCACCGAGGACAAACTGCTCAACACACATTTTTTCAAACACGGCTACCGCGTTTATGGCGCCGGCAAAATCTATCACGGCTCTTACGACCGGGGCGGCGATTGGAACGACTACTTCGCCGGGGCGGGGCGCGTTCCGCTCAAGCTCCATCCCTCCGCCAAGAACGACGGCGTCGGCGGCATCAAGTTCGGCCCGCTCGCCAACTCCGACGAGGAAATGCCCGATCACGGCGTCGTCAGCTATTGCATCGAGAAGCTCAACGAGAAAAGCGACAAACCGTTTTTCATTGCTTGCGGCCTTGTGAAACCGCACATGCCGTTCAGCGTGCCGAAGAAATGGTTCGACATGTTCCCGCTCGACACCATCGAACTGCCGCCGCACAAGGCCGACGACCTCGACGACATCCCGCCGGCCGGCGTCAAGATGGCTGGCCCGCAAGGCGATCACGCGGCCATCGTGAAGTCCGGTCGCTGGAAAGAGGCCGTGCAGGCGTATTTGGCGACGATTGCCTATTGCGACATGGAGGTTGGCCGGATGATTGATGCGCTGGAGAAATCGCCGCACCGCGACAACACGATCATCTGTTTGTGGAGCGATCACGGGTGGAGTCTCGGAGAGAAATCGCACTGGCGGAAGTTCGCGCTGTGGGAGGAACCGACCCGCACGGTGCACATCTGGAAAGTGCCCGGCCTGACGCCCGCCGGCGCCGATTGCGGGCGCACGGTGGATTTCCTGAACATTTATCCCACGCTGTGCGCGCTGGCCGGCCTGCCGCGCCCCGCGCATCTCGAAGGCCACGACATCACGCCACTGCTCAAGAAACCAAAAGCGGAGTGGTCGTACCCCGCCGTCACCACACACGGATACCAGAACCACGCCGTCCGCAACGAGGAGTGGCGTTACATCCGTTACGCCGACGGCAGCGAGGAGCTTTACCATAACTTGATGGACCAGTTTGAATGGAACAACCTCGCCAGCCGTCCTGAATATGCCCGGCAAAAAGAGGAAATGGCCAAGTGGCTTCCGAAGGTCAACAAAGACCCGCTCAGCAGTCTGAAGAAGAACTCGGAAAAAACCACCAAGAAAGAAAAACGGAAAGCCAAGAAAAATAAATGAACCGATTCTTATTGTCCGTCCCACTGTTGTACGCGCTCCTTGTCGCGCCCGTGCTCGAAGCCGCGCCGCGCATCACGTCGCCGAAACAACAATTCGGTTTCAACATCGGCGACGACTATCACTTGGCCAACTACCAGCAACTCACCGCCTACTGGAGGAAACTCGCCCGCGAATCCAACCGGATGAAGCTCGTGCCGATTGGCCTGACGGAAGAAGGTCGCACCCAGTTGATGGCCATTATCAGTTCGCCGGCGAACCTGGAACGGCTCGAACGGTACCGCGACATTTCCAAACGACTGGCGCTGGCCGAGGGACTGACCGACGCGCAAGCGCGCTCGCTGGCGGCTGGGGGCCGGGCTGTTGTCTGGCTCGATGGCGGTCTCCACGCCACGGAGACAGTCGGGGCGCAGCAGTTGGTCGAAACCGTCTATCGCCTGCTCAGCCGTGACGACGCGGAAGTCCGTCGCATCCTCGACGAGGTGATTGTGCTTTGCGTCTTGGCGAATCCCGACGGCATGGACCTGGTTTCGGATTGGTATATGCGCGAATCGGCGCCGGAAAAACGCTCCTACGGGTCGCTGCCGCGCCTCTACCAGAAGTACACCGGCCACGACAACAACCGCGATTTCTACGCCGTCACGCAGGCGGAAACCAAGAACATGGTTCGCGTGCTCTACCGCGAGTGGTTCCCGCAGATCATCTACAACCACCACCAAAGCGGGCCGCCGGGCACGGTGATGTTCATGCCGCCGTTCCGCGACCCGTTCAATTATCACTACGACGTGCGCGTGATCAACGGTCTCGACGCCGTTTGCGCCGCGATGATGAACCGGTTTCTGGACGAGAACAAACCGGGCGTGACGTGCCGGTCGGGAGCGCGGTACTCTGCGTGGTACAGTGGCGGCCTGCGCACTTCCGGTTACTTCCACAACGCCATCGGCATTCTTACCGAAGTCATCGGCAGCCCCACGCCGATGAGCATCCCATTCACGAATCCCAAACTCCAATTACCCGGCAGTGATCTGCTCGCGCCGATTGCACCGCAACGCTGGCACATGCGGCAGTCCATCGAGTATTCGTTCACGGCGAACATGGCGACGCTTGATTACGCAGCGCGCAACCGCACGCAAGTGCTTTGGAACCGCTACGCCATGGGGCGCGACGCCATCCTCGCCGGCAGCCGCGATTCGTGGCTTCCGTCGCCGACAAGAGTCGCGCTGGCGCAGGAGGCGTTGGAAAAACGCTCCAAAAACACGGCCAGCGCCGCGACAAACTTCGCCACATTCTTCCGCAACCCGTCCGACCGCGCTCCGTACGGCTACGTTGTGCCGTCGTCCCAGGCGGATTTCGCGACCGCAACGAAGTTCATCAACACCCTCATCGAAAACGGCGTCCGCGTCTATCGCGCCGCCAGCGCCTTCGAGATGGCCGGGAAATCTTATCCGGCGGACAGTTTCGTCGTGCCGTGCAACCAGGCGTTTCGCTCCCAGATCTTCGACGCGTTCGAGCCGCAGGACCATCCCGACGACCTCCAGTATCCCGGCGGCCCGCCGATTGCCCCGTACGACATGGCCGGATGGACGCTGGCGATGCAGATGGACGTCCAGTTCGACCGCGTTTTTGAAATCCTGAAAGGTCCGTTCCGGGAATGCCGCGATGTTCAGAAACCGCTGCCCGGTAAAGTCGCGGGCGCCGGCGGTTGCTTCCTCCGCGCCGATGTCAACAACGCCTTCCGCGCCGTCAACCGGCTCCACGCCGCCGGGCAACCCGTCCATCGCCTCGTGTCAGCCGTGGGCGAATTCCCCGCCGGCACGTTCTATCTTCCGGAAGCGCCAGACCGCGCGCTGGCCGACGAACTCGGCGTGACGTTCACCGGCGGGCCGACGCCGCCCGCCGACGCGGCGAAACCGCTCCGTCCGGTTCGCGTCGGCCTGTGGGATCGGTACGGCGGTTCGATGCCGTCGGGTTGGACGCGTTGGTTGCTGGAGCAGTTTGAGTTTCCGTTCGAGGTGGTGTATCCGCCGCGCCTCGACAAGGGAGATTTGAAGAAACAGTTCGACGTGTTGATCTTCGTGGCCGGCGCGATTTCTTCCACTTCAACCAACACCTCGTCCTCCAGCGACAAGAACATCCCGCCTGAATACCAAGGTCGCCAAGGCCGCGTGACAACCAAGATCACAGTTCCCAAGCTTCGTGACTTTCTCGAAGCCGGCGGAACCGTGCTCACCATCGGCTCCTCCACTGACTTGGCGAAACATCTCGGCCTGCCCGTCGCCAATCATCTGGTCGAGCCTGCGAAGAAAAACGGCGAAAAAACCAAGTCGCTCCCGCGCGAGAAGTTTTACGTCGCCGGTTCGGTGCTTTCCGCGCGGGTGAACAACACGCATCCGCTGGCGTGGGGACTCGGCGAGCGGGTGAACGTCATGTTCCACAACAGCCCGGTGTTCCGCCTGCAAACCGCCGGTGACATTTCCACGGTCGCGTGGTTCGATGAGGAAAAACCGCTTCGCAGCGGTTGGGCGATGGGACAATCTTATCTCAAGAACGGCTTGGCCGTGATGGAAGCACCCGTGGGGCGTGGGCGGCTGGCGCTGTTCGGCCCGGAGATTGTCTTCCGCGCACAATCGCACGGCACATTCAAGTTTCTCTTCAACGGCATCCTCAACGCCGGCCTTGACTCACCATAAGGATCGGGGGTCAGAGCTTGCGTGGCGAGCGATGCGTTGACATCGCGCGCGAGTTTGGATATCGGGATGGCAGTGGAGTGGCCTATGTCCTCAAACAACTGGAAACGCGGCGCGCAGAAGATGCCGATCTGGCTGACAAGATTAATCGCATCCAAAAGGGAATTTCATGACTCAAGCGCTGCCCCCTTTGTCCTTTGCCAAACCCAACAACCACAAACCATGAAACGAATCTCCATCCTTCTCTTTGCGTCCTTTGCTCTCTTGTGTGGCCAATCACATGCCGCCGAGAAACCCAATCTCCTCTTCATCCTCGCCGACGATCTTGGGTGGAGCGATACGACGTTGCACGGCACCACGAAGTTCTACCAGACGCCGAACATCGAGCGGCTTGCGCAACGCGGCATGACCTTCACGCGGGCGTATTCGGCGAGTCCGTTGTGTTCGCCCACGCGTGCGGCCATTCTCACCGGCCTCAGTCCTGCCCGCACCGGCATCACCACGCCAAACTGCCACCTGCCGCACGTCGTTTTGGAAGCAACGCCCGGCAAAACCGCTGCGGCCAACCAGAAAGCCATCCAACCGGTGACGGTCTCGCGCCTGAAAACCGACTACCACACGCTCGCCAAGTCGCTGAAGGACGCCGGCTACGCCACGGGACACTTCGGCAAATGGCATCTCGGCCCGGAACCGTATTCGCCGTTGCAGCACGGGTTCGATGTGGACGTGCCGCGCTGGCCCGGTCCCGGCCCGGCGGGAAGTTTTGTGGCTCCGTGGAAATTTCCCAACTTCAAGGAACGGACTCCCGGCGAACACATCGAGGATCGCATGGCACAGGAAGCCGTGGCGTTCATCGAGAAACACAAAGACCGCCCCTTCTACCTCAACTACTGGCAGTTCAGCGTGCACGCGCCGTTCGACGCGAAAAAATCGCTCATCGAGAAACATCGCGCCCGCGTGAATCCTGCCGACCCGCAGCGCAGCCCGACCTACGCCGCCATGGTCGAGAGCTTGGACGACGCCATCGGCACGTTGCTCGACGCGCTGGACCGGCTGAAGATCGCCGAGCGGACGATCATCATCTTCACCTCCGACAACGGCGGCAACATGTACAACGAGGTGGACGGCGCCACGCCCACCAGCAACGCGCCGTTGCGCGGCGGCAAGGCCACGATGTTCGAAGGCGGCACGCGCGTGCCCTGCGTCATCCTCTGGCCCGGCATCGCCGCCGCCGGCGCGCGCAGCGATGCGCTGATTCAGAGCGAGGATTTTTACCCGACGCTTCTCGAAGGTCTCGGACTGAACCCGGCGCCCGGCCAGCGATTCGACGGCACCAGCATCCTTCCCGCGCTCAAAGGCGGCGCGCTCGCGCGCGATGCCGTCTTCCAATACTTCCCGCACGACCCCGGCGTGCCCGACTGGCTGCCGCCGGCCGTCTCCGTCCATCGCAGCGATTGGAAACTGATCCGCATTTTTCACGGCGGCGACAACGGCGCGCACCGCCATCTGCTGTTCCACCTCCGCGACGACCCCGGCGAGAAACAGAACCTCGCCGCCCAGAAACCGGAACTGGTGCGCGAACTCGACGCGCTCATCGGGAAATTCCTCGCCGACACGAAAGCGGTCGTTCCCATCCCAAATCCCGCGTTTGACCCGGCGAAATATCGTCCCGAAGACGAAGGCAAACAGAGACCCAAAGGCAAGGCCAAGACTGCTGCCGCTCCCGGCGGTTGGCAGGCCAGCAAGGATGCGCAACTGCGAACCGACCGCGGCCAGCTCCGCATCAGCTCCACCGGCGGCGACCCGTGGATCATGACCCGCAACGTGCCCGCGAAAGCGAAAGGCCCGTTCACGGTGAAACTTCGCATCAAAAGCACGGGACGCGGGACGGGCGTCGTCTATTTCACTGAGAAACCGAAGGCGGCTTTCCACAAGGACCAGAGCGTCAGTTTCCCGCTGCGTCACGACGGCGAGTTCCACGACTACGACGTCAGGATTCCCGCCACGCGGCTGACCGCCTTGCGCCTCGACCCCGGCAACGCGCCCGGCGAAATTGTCGTCGCAGCCTTCAAACTGCACGACGCCGACGGACAAATCGTCTCCCTTATCAAGTGAACCCGCTGCCAACAGCGAAAGGAACAACCATGAACACGTCCATCACCCGCCGTCACGCGCTGAAAACCGTCGCTGCCGTCGCAGTTGCGCCTTTCGCCGGCAGCTTTGCGGCGGACGGTCCTGCCAGGATTCGCATCGGCCAGATCGGCACTTCCCACGCCCACGCCGCCGGCAAAATGGAGGCGGTCCGTTCGCTGACCGATCTCTACGAGATTGTGGGCATCGCCGAGCCGATTGCCGGTCGCCAGGCGGGCGCGGAAAAACAGAAAGCCTACGCCGGGCTGAAATGGCTGACAGAGGAGGCGTTGTTGTCCGACAAGGCAGTCAAGGCCGTCGTGGTCGAGACGACGCTCGGTGATTCGGCGCGCGCGGCGCTCGCGTGTCTCCGCGCGGGCAAACACATTCACCTCGACAAACCGGGCGCTGACGCCCATTCGGCTTTCAAAGCGTTGCGCCTTGAGGCGGAACGCCGGCGATTGACGGTCCAGATGGGTTATATGCTCCGCTACAATCCGGCCTTCGAGTTGTTGTTCCGCGCCCACCGCGAAGGCTGGCTCGGCAAGATCACCGAAATCAACGCCTCGATGGGTAAACTGGCCGACCTGCAAATCCAAGAGGACCTCGCGCGCATTCCCGGCTACGGGATGTTCGAGTTGGGTTGCCATCTGGTTGATGCAGCTGTCTTTCTGCTCGGCGCGCCCTCGGCAGTGCATGCGTTTGGCAAACCGACCGGGCTTGCGCCTGCCGGGCTGCCCGACAATCAGTTGGCCATCATGGAATACCCGAACGCGGTCGTGACCATCCGTTGCAATCACGGCGACCCGTTCGGCGGGCCGCACCGGCGATTTCATGTCGTGGGAACGAAAGGCGCGATGGAAATCCAGCCGCTTGAATCGGGGCGGGGCGCGCTTTATCTGACGGAAGCAAAAGACGGTTTCAAGAAGGGCGAGAACATTCTCGCGCTCGAAGTGCCCAAGGGACGCTACACCGGCGAGTTCCGCGACCTCGCGCGCGTTCTCCGCGGCGAGAAACGTCTCGCGTGGTCCGCCGAGCACGACATCGCAGTCCACGCCACCGCCCTCCGTTGCGCCGGGTTGACGCTGTCGTAAGTCCGGAGGAACAACCATGAAATCCCTGTTTGCGCATCTTGCGCTTCTGCCACGCGCTTGGCAACGATCTCATCCGCACGCCGCATCTTGACCGTCTTGTCCGTGAAGGCGTGTCGTTCACGCGCGCGGCGGCGGCAAGGAATTGACGTGGCCGCGCGACATCCCGTTGCCGGGGAACTTCCGTTTGGAACATCCGTTTGACCACGGCAACCTGCGCGGGCGCGACGACTTGGGCGGCACACTCGAAGCCTGGCTGAAACAAAACGGCGATCCGCTCTTCAAGGCGTCGTTGCCATAACAACTGCGTTTCGGGTAAAAGGATGGCCATGAAGTCGCCATCCTCTCTCGCTGTGGTCTTCTGGCTGCTGGCAGGCATTTTCTCTTGTGTCCATGCAAACCCGGCGGGCAGGCCGAACATTCTCTGGATCACTGCCGAGGACATTTGCCCCAACCTCGGCTGCTACGGCGACCC
>VHCW01000013.1 GCA_016871575.1 Verrucomicrobiota bacterium | reverse complement strand
CCCGCCCGACGCGGCCTCCGCAGAGGCCGTCGTCCTTTGAAACTGCTGATGACTCTTGGGCAGAGGGTTCAGAGCCTCAATCAAATCGAAAAACCATCACAACCTTTCGTACGGTGAAACAAATGGGCTAGCGGCAAACCGCTCGAATGGCCGTTGACGGCTGCCGGTGCGTGTGTTACTAGTCACGCACGGTAATGCGTTGCGGCGAAGAGGGGCCGGAGCGCGAGAGGAGAGAATGAGAGGAATGATGCAACCAGACATGCAGGCAGGGACGATGGGAAGCACGGATTTGCCCGTGCCAAGCCAGAGTCTGCGGGTGGAACGGAAACAGTTCACGTTTGAGCTGAAAGAGAATCCGCGCGGCCAGTTTTTGCGCATCACCGAAGAGGTGGGCGGACGCCGCGATGCGATTATTATCCCGCTCAGCGGTGTCCAGCAATTTCGCGATGCGCTGGACGAAATCATCCGGGCCAGCCAGAAATATCTGCCGAAAGAAGAATAGGGCATCCACGGCATCGGCGGAAAGGCCCGATCGCTTTGAGTGAATTGCTCAGAGGTGGGGTGTGTTGTCTTTTGGCGGAGGAGGTTTTTCGGCTTGCGTGTCGGTGGAAAGTTGGTGTTTACTGGTCTCGGTTATAGAGCAAGAATATTATGGAGTCCAACAAGTCTTTGATGCCGGAAGCACGGCTGCACTTCCTCGATTATTGGCGGGTGGTAAAGTCCCGCAAGGCGATTGTGTTTGTGGTGTTTCTGATCGTCGTCTTGGTGGCGGCCACCGTCACGTTCTTCCAGCCAAAAATCTACGCCTCAGCCTCGCGCATCAAGGTCGAGCAGGAACGGTTGACGGTGGAAGTGTTCCAGCAACAAGGCTACGCCGGGTATGACCCTTATTTCCTGCAAACCCAGTACGAGATCATCCAGTCGCAGAAAATCCTGTACCCGGTCATCGAGCGGTTCGACCTGCGCAAACGCTGGGCCTACGGCGGCGATCCGCTGCCGCTGGAGATGACGTTCCGGATGTTGCGCCGGGCGATGTCAGTCCAGCGATTCCGTGACACCAGTCTCATTGAGATCCGCGTCTTTGACCAGAATCCCCAACTGGCCGCCGACCTCGCCAACAGCATTGCCGACACGTTCGAGAAGGACCGCCTCGAAGTGCGCCGCCAGCAGACGATGAAGGGCATCGCGAAGGTGCAGGAAGAGCTTGAGAAGCAGGAGAAAAAAGTGCGCGAAGCCCAGGACAAGGTCGAGCGGCTGCGCAAAGAGCTGAACGTTCAGGTGTTCGGCACCGTCAAGCTCAACGACATGACCGTCCAACAACTGGAAAGCCAGTTGACGTTGGCCCGCGTGGAATTCGTCGGACGCGACACGCGCCTGAAGGAACTGAAGAAGCTGACTCACGAACAACTGCGCAACGCCATCGCCACGGTCCTGGGCGATCCAACCCTTCAACAGTTGAGTCAACAGCTTTCCGATTCCGAAGTCCGTCTGGCGGTGCTCAAGCAGGATTTTGGCCCCGACCATCCGCAAGTCAAGGGCGCCGTTGTCCAGCGCGATACATTAAGTCAACAGGTTGAGTCCCGTCTGGACGGCATCATGCGCGGCTACGAAGTGGAATTTCGGATGTACCAGGAGCGCGTGAGCGAGTTGCAGAAACAACTCGACGAGCTGAAAAAAGCCAGCGTGGACATGGAAAGCGAAGCGTTTCTGCCCTTCCGCAACGCGCAGCGCGAAGAAGAATCGGAAATGAAACTGTATGAGGTCCTCAAGCAGCGCCTCCAACAGGTTTCCATTGAATTGCAGGTGCCGCGCAGCCCCGTCGAGAAGATTGACAGCGGCGAGCCGTCGCTGGCCCCCGTCAAGCCCAACTGGACGCTCAACCTGACCTTGGGCGGCTTGGTCGGCCTGCTGCTCGGAATCGGCTTGGCGTTCTTCATCGAGTTCCTCGACACCAGCCTCAAGATCATGGACGACGTCGAACGCTACCTCGGCCTGCCCGTGCTCGGCGTCATCCCGCAACAAGCCGTGCTCCTCAGCAACGCCAATGCGTCGCAACTCCACCTCGAAGCCTACCGCATGTTGCGGACCAACCTCGACTTCAGCTATCCCGGCACCGGCACCAAGTCCATCGCCATCCTCAGCAGCGCCGCCGGCGAAGGCAAATCATTCACGCTGGCCAACCTCGCGTTTGTTTATGCGCAACAAGGACTGCGCGTGCTGGTGGTGGACACCGATCTGCGCCGGCCGACGGCGCACAAGTATTATGGCATCGGACGCGAGAACGGTTTGTCCGACTACCTCGCCGGGTCACAGACGCTCGACGAGGTCATTCACCAGAGTAATCAGCCCAACATCTGGATGATCCCCGCCGGCGAACCCCAGTCGGCCAAGGCAGCCCTGCCGCTGCTGACCTCGCAGCGGATGAACCATCTCATCCACGAACTCGCGCAGCGTTTCGACGTGGTGCTCTACGACACGCCGCCCGTGCTGGGCATCAGCGATGCGGCAGTCGTGGCCCGCGAAGTCGGCAACGCCATCCTCGTCGTGCAGCATCGCCGCTACCCGCGCGCCATGTCGCAACGCGCCCGCAAGATGATCGAACACGCCGGCGGCAAACTGCTGGGCGTCGTGGCCAACAACGTCCATGTGGACACCGGCGACAACTACTATTATTATCACGAGCATTATGAGCATTACCTCCGTGAGCGGGAGAAACCCTCCGGCGGGAAGCAAACCAAGACGGATGAAATGAAGTTGGAAGGCAAGTACTGACAGGTTTGAAAGCGACATGAAGACCACATTTCGAGTTGAAGGCGTGCTGACAGCCTTGCTGGCGGCACTGGCCGTTTTCTGGGTGAGCGGTTGCGGGACACCGCCCAAACCAACTGTGAAGACGGCAACAGAAGTTGCCCACGAAGGCGAATCACGCTTGCGGGCGGGCGATCCCCTGCAGGTGCGCGTCGAGACCAATCCGACACAGCCGGCACAACTCTCCGAGGTGACGGTGGACGATGAGGGGTTTATCGCGTTGCCGTTGATTGGCCGGCAAAAGGCGGAGGGGCTGACCACCAGCGAACTGGCTGACGCCATTCAGAAGGCCTACGTGCCGCGCTACTATGTCCGTTGCACGGCGACGGTGCTGGCGCCCGTGCGCTACGTCTATATTGGCGGCGAAGTCAGGCAACCAGGGCGGTTCCCGTGGAGCAAGGACATGACGTTGGCGAAAGCCGTCAGCACCGCCGGCGGATTCACCGAGTTTGCCAATCGCGCCCGCGCGGAACTGACCCGCGGACGCAACAAGACCGTGTACGATTGTGAAGATATTCGCCGTCATCCCGAGAAGGATGTGCCGATTCAACCGGGCGACTCCATTTACGTTCCGCGCAGCATTTTTTAGTGTGCACGGGACTGTCTCTGGCCAAACGGTGATTGTGGGATATTGTGATGAAAGAGATGTCTCGTGGACATAATCGGGTGAAGTCCTCCTCGAACGAGGAAACCACTCCGCCGCTGGTGCCGGAGGCGCGACTGTGCCATCGGTTCATGTTCATCCTCTTGGTGTTGCTGCTGGCCGTGGTGCCGCTGGTGCCCGCCGCGTGGGAAGCTTGGGCGCGCAACGGCATGTTGTGCCTGATCGGTGCCATGGTGTTCCTCTGGATTGCAAGCCAGTTTTTCGGCTACGAGGTGCATCTGGTCACCACGCTGTTGAACGCGCCGCTGTTGTTGCTCGCGACCTACGCGGTCACCCGCTACGGCTTGAGCGACGTGGAATGGGTGGCGCGCCGCGACGTGCTCTTGGTGGTGGGAATGACGCTGTTGTTTTTCGTGGTCACCAACGTCATCCGCCATCGCTGGCAATTCACGTGGGTGATCTGGACGATTGTCGGCGTGGGCGTACTCCTGGCGCTGGAAGGACTGGCGCAAACGTTTCGCGCCCAATGGGGCGGCCCTGCTTCAGCGGCGCAGGAAACGGTGCGCGGCACGTTTGCCGAGACGGGCGATCTGTTGTCTTATCTGCACATGGTTTTCCCCGTGGCCGCGGCGATGTTCCTGTTTTCCCGTCGGTCCATGACGGAAAAAATCTTCTACGCGTTTGCCGCCCTGATCTTGCTGGCCGGAATGGTGGCGACGGGCAACTTGCATCACTGGCTCGGCTGGCTGGCCTCCGCCGCGGTGCTGGGCGTGTATCTCTTGCGCAAGGGCGGCTGGAAATTCCACCGCGTGCTGATCGGCGCGGGACTGGTGTTGGCCGTCGCCGCCATCAGTTGGCTGGCGGTGCTCCGAATTGAGGGCATCGCGCCGCCCCGGTCCATGTTCGACTCCGAACCGGCATCACCCGCAGTGCCGTTGTGGCGGACCGCCGTTACCATGGCAGTCCGGAACCCGTTGATCGGCATCGGGCCGGGCATGTTCCCGTGGCGTTACCCCGAGGTCCGCTCACAACAGGGAACTCCCGCCGTGGCCGGCAGCGATGCGTTCACCTTCCTCGCCGAATACGGCGTCATCGGTGCGCTGTTGCTTTTTTCGGCCGTGGTCGCGTTCTGCATCGCTGCCGTCCAGATACTGAACGCGCGCGCCAAACGTTACTCGGCATCCACGAATTCCAACCGGTACGCCTTCGCCGTCGCCGGCCTGGCCGTGATGGCGGCGGTGTTGGTGGACACAGCGATGAACAGCGGCTTCGATGCCTACGCCAATCAACTGACGCTCGTGGTCATCCTCGGCACGGCCTTGACCTGCGGCCTGCACAGCCGCCATGAGCGTCCCGACAAGAGCCACAATCCCGGCAAACACACCGTGTTCCGCCTGACCAGCGTGCATCGGGTCATGTTGACCGGCGGTTCCTTGGTGGGGTTTGCCTTGTTTGCGTGGTTGCTGATCAACACCAGTCCGAGCGCCCTGTTGGCGGCGCGCGCCCGCCAGTGCCTTTCCCAAAACGATTTCACCGGCGCCGTGAGCATGTACCGGCGGGCGATCCGCTCCGACGAGCGCAACCTCGAAGCGACTGTCGGACTGGCTGACCTCTACGCCACACGCAATGAACCGGACGATCACCGGGAAGCCCAGCGACTGTACGAACGCGCCCTCGTGCTCAACCCCTACGCGCATGAATTGCACATCAAGATGGCCGGCCTCTACGACGCGGACGGCAACCGCGAACGCGCTGCCGAGCAAATCCAGCTTGCCATCCAAGGCGACCCGCGCAACGCCGTGTATCATCTCGCCCGCGCACAACATCACCTCCGTTGGAAAGAAAGCAAACAGGCAGAAGCCGCCTTCCAGAGGGCCGGGACGCTCGATCCCGATCTGGTGGCCGCCACGACCAACGCGCCCGCCGCCGAAATCGAACCGTAAGCGGCGAAATATTTTCGCTTGCGAGTGGCGCAGAAAACCGTCATAAACACCGCCACTATGAGCACACCCAACCAACTCCCCCATTACATCACCAGTGCCACTCCCAATCCCCAAACCAATCGTGCGCCCTGGTACAAAAACACCGCCCCCACCTACGCGGGCATTTTCCTGTGGTTCGTGTTCTGGCAGGATGCCGCCAAGGCCGGCGCGCCCGGCGGCACGCTCGCGCAAGGTCTCGGCTGGGCGCTGTTGAGCCTCGCGCTCTCGGCGGTTGTCTGTCACGTCTTGTTCTATCTGGTGCCCGGCCTCTTCGGCATGAGAACCGGATTGCCGCTCTACATCGTCGGCACCTCCACCTTCGGAGCGCAGGGCGGTTTCCTCATGCCCGGCTTCCTCATGGGCGTGCTCCAGTTCGGCTGGCTCGGCGTCAACGTCTATTTCTCCTCGCTCGCCCTCAGCGCCATGATTCCCGTCAACGCCAAGGTCATCATGATCGTCTGGGGCATACTGGCGGCGTTTGTCGGACTCAAAGGCATCCAGTACGTCGCCAAGGTGGCCACGTATCTGCCGTTGATCCCGCTCGCGGTGTTGCTCTGGCTCACCGCGAAAACCGTCGGCAACATCGGACAGTTCGATCCTGCTGCGCTGGTGACCGCACAGCAGGCGACGACACTCCAGCCGGGCATGATATCTCCTCCCGCTGCCTTGAGCTACTTCGGCGTGCTTGCCGCCATGTTGACCTACGTGGTCGGCTTCTTCGCGACCGCCGGTGCGGCGGGCGTGGATTTCGGAACGAACAGCCGCGATGAAAAAGATGTCAAGATGGGCGGCCTTATCGGAATTGCGCTGGCCATCTTCCTGACCGCTGGTCTCAGCCTTGTGATTGTCGCTGGTATGGCGGGCGGATCGAAGGGGGTCGTGAGCAGCCTCAGTTCGTTTGAATTGATCCCGGCCATCCTCGGCCAAGACACCACGAAATGGGTCATGTTCCTTCTGGCTGTTGCCTCCTTCCCGCCGGCGTGTTTCTCATCGTTCATTGCCGCCAACAGCTTCAAGACAACGCTGCCGAAGGTCAACCCGTTCATCTCCGTCGGCATCGGCGCTGCGGTCAGCATTGCGCTCGCTGTGACCGGTGTTGTGGCCAAGGCGATCAGCGTGTTCGTCATCATCGGCGCCAGCTTCGGCCCCATCTGCGGCGCGATGTTGGTGGATTACATCCTCAGCAAGGGCCAATGGACCGGGCCGCGCGCCGGGTTTAACCCCGCCGGCTGGATTGCATGGGCGCTTGGCTTCGTCGTCGGCATCCTGCCCAACCTCGGCGTCAATGTGCCGGCCGCGCCGGTGCTTGCGTTTGTGATTGGCGCGGTGGTGTACTTCCTTTGCGCGAAGATGGGACTGCAAAGCGCCATCGTTCCGCTGCCAAAGAAAAGCTAACTGCTGTCACAATTGAATTTCGCGCGAGCGACGGTTCCGGAGCGGCGCAGATGCGACTTCTCCCGGTTGCCCGGCATCCGTGACTATCGCCCTCCACCCTGAGGGGGTATCATGCGGAGACCACGATGGTCTCTGACATCACGGATTCAATTTGGCAACCGTGGAATCCAAGGTCGCAGTGTCGGCGACATTGAGCATCTCAACGTCCTTGTTGATGCGTTTCATCAGGCCGCTGAGAACGTTGCCGGGGCCGAATTCGATGAAGCGGGTATAACCCTCCCTGATCAGCCATTCCATCGAATCAGCCCAGCGGACAGAGGAGGTAACTTGTTGAATGAGCAATTTCTTGATCTCCTCCACGCCCGAAGCAGGACAGGCTGTGACGTTGTGGACCAGCGTCACGGCGGGTTCTTGCAAGGCAATGCCTTCCAAGAGGCCGGCCAGACGGTCTTGGGCGGCTTGCATCAGGCGGGAATGGTAGGCACCGGCGACCTGAAGCGGGATGGCCCGTTTGGCGCCTCGCGCCTTGGCCAGTTCGATGGCTTTGGCAATCTTGTCCTTCTGGCCAGAGATGACAGTTTGGCCGGGGCAATTGAGATTGGCGATGTCAACGTCAGCTTCACGGCAAACCTCGGCCAAAGCACCGGCGTCCATATTGATGATGGATGCCATGCTGCCGGTGGTCGCATTACAGGCGTCCTGCATGAATCGCCCCCGTTGCCGAACCAAGCGCAGCCCGTCTTCAAAACGGAGCGACCCGGCCACCGTCAAGGCGGTAAACTCCCCCAGAGACAAGCCGGCCACGGCGTCAAAGGTCAACGCTGGGGCCTGACGGCGCAATGCCTCCAAACAAACAAGGCTGGTCAACAAGATACCGGGTTGGGAATTGTCTGTCTGGGTCAACAAATCATCCGGCCCTTCAAAACAAATACCCTGAAGATCGTAACCCAAGACTTCATTGGCTAGTGCAAACATATTTCGGCAGGACACAAACCGCTCACAAAGGTCGCGCCCCATGCCAACGGTTTGGCTGCCTTGGCCGGCGAACAGCAGTGCAGTTTTCTTCATAACTCGTTGCAATCTTTCTAAAAAAAGATTCAGGAGCCGCACGCCAAGGAGGTGGGGGTGGGGAACCCCTCTGAAGAACGTGCAAACTCCTGAATCACTATGTGAGGCATACCGTAATCTGTGTGTCCATTTTTTGCAACAAAAAATTTAACGGTTCCATATCACAGTGCAGCTTCACAAAAACAGCTCGTAGCCACAGACTGAAAAAAATGAAATCAATGAAATCGCAATCCTCTCTACCATAGACGATTACATTCGTGACCGCATTTTTTCAAAGACCGTCTGTGCGGCGTGCCGGTTGGATGCGGTATCGAAGGTGCCGACACGAATCCGAACCTCCGTCAGCTTGTCCGATTGTCGAATCACCCGAATCAGCACCGGTTGACTGTCGGCATTTCGGCAGTACAAGATCCCCTTGATGCCATCTTTGCGGGAACGGTCAGCCTCGGTCTTGAACTGCAACGCATTCGCTGTCGCTTGGGCCGCTGTCCAAGCCTTGTCCAAAGTGATTTCTTGGATCGTTTGCAATTCATTGCCATAGTAGGAAACCGCTCCCACGGCACCGCCTGCCGCAGCGGCACCCACCAACAACAAGGCGCATCCTTGAGGGAACAGGCAAACAGCTAGTAATGCACAGGATAGCACTACATTCTTTATCTTCATAACTACCTCCTAGTTGGCGGTTTCTAACTCATCCACCGGCCACTGGCAAGATGATTTCCACTTGGTCGCCTTCTCGTAACATGATCGCACCCGTTTCAGAACGGGGTATCACTTGGCCATTATGTTCAATGACAACTTGTGTCGGTTTCCAACCCAGCTCGGACAACAGTTCAGTCGCCGAACAGGGTTGTTTGATCTTCCTCGATTTGCCGTTCAACATGATGGTAGCGGGTGCCTCAGTCATTCAGAACTCCATCCCAGTCTTTCCAAACCGGTTCATACCCCATTCCTGCCAGGACCGTTGCCACTTCGGAAGATGAACGCGCATCCGCAATTTCAAACTGCTCTGTCGCATGTTCCCCCTCCGAACCAATCACTGTTGCGCCCTGTCCCGTGTATCCTCCCGGTTCCGTGTGGCTGCCGGCGCTCATCATGGTAATCCCCAAGCGCAACAAACCGTCACGCAATCCGGCCCGTTCACGGGTACTCAACACAATACCCACTTCCGGAAATGTCAGACGCAGGGCGCAGATCAACTGTGTCAAATCCCGCTCGCCGACCTTGACCGGCGGCTCGAATTGGCCGGCTGACGGACGCAGACGGGGTATGCTGACAGTGATCTGCGCCTTCCAGCAATGCCGCAACAGATATCCGACATGCCCCGCCAAGGCGACCGCCTCCATTCGCCAAGGCGCCAACCCAAGGAGCGCACCGATTCCCAGCCGTTTCAACCCGGCGGCGTAAGCGCGCTCGACCGTCTCCAGGCGCCAATCGAAGTCCTTCTTGGGCCCCCTTGAATGCATTGAGGCGTAAATCTCCCGGTCATACGTTTCCTGATAAATCACCAACCCCTCGGCGCCGGCGCGGACGATTCCCTCATACTCCGCCGTTTCCAATGGTCCGACCTCCAGCGAGATGCTCGGCCAGTCAGGATGCAGGCGCGCAACACACTCCCGCAGGTACTCCGGTGAAATGAACCGAGGATGTTCACCTGCCACCAACAGAATATGGCGAAACCCCTCTGACCGAAGGTAGCGCGTTTCCGCCAACACCTGATCCAAACTCAAAGTCACGCGTTGGATCGGGTTGTCTCGGGAAAACCCGCAGTACCGGCAGACATTGACACACTCATTGCTCAGGTACAACGGCGCGAAAAGCCGAATCACCCGCCCAAAATGTTTCAACGTCAGTTCGTGCGCTTGACGCGCCATCTCTTCCAGGCACCACGGCGACGCCGCGGCCGGGGAGATGAGGGCAGCGAAGTCTTCCAACGACCTGCGTTTTCGCCCAAGGGAAGCCCCGACTTCTGCGACGGTCGCTCCTTTGGCCAACGCTACCGGACAACTCGTCATTTCTGCGGCGTAACTCATTTCTCGTTCAAGAACCCCGTCAACGGGCTGGTGGCTTCCGCCTCCCGCCGTTTCGGGGCCAGGCCAATTTCGTAGGCCGCGCGCCCGGCGTCAACTGCCGCTTTGAACGCCGCCGCCATCCGGACCGGATCAGCAGCCACCGCAACCGCAGTGTTTACAAGGACCGCATCGGCGCCCATCTCCATCGCCTCGGCGGCATGTGACGGCGCGCCGAGACCCGCATCCACGACCACGGGAACCGTCGCCTGTTCGATGATGATCTCGATGCTGGCCCGTGTCTCGATGCCGCGGGCGCTGCCGATGGGCGAGCCGAGCGGCATGACTGTTGCGCAACCAGCATCCTCCAAGCGTTTCGCCATCACCGGGTCGGCGTGAATATACGGCAATACCGTAAATCCTTCCTTCAGCAATGTCTCGGCGGCTTTCAACGTCTCGACCGCGTCGGGCAGCAAATAACGCGGGTCCGGGTGAATCTCCAATTTCAGCCAGGACGACTGTGTCGCCTCGCGTCCCAGCCGGGCCAGCCGGCAGGCTTCCTCGGCGGTGCGTGCGCCGCTGGTGTTGGGCAGCAACAGGTACTTGGACGGATCCACGAAGTTCAAAATAGTGGCAAACCGGTCCTGTTTGCCGCTGAGATCAGCCCGGCGCAACGCTACCGTGACCATTTCGCAGCCGCTTGCGGCCAAGGCTGTGGCCATGAGTTCACCGGAAGCGAATTTGCCTGTGCCCATGATCAGCCGCGACTGGAATTCGCGGCCAGCAATGCACAGGTTGCTCATTTCGGAATTTGCGGGGCTGTTGTTTTCCAACGGCCATCCTGCATGATGAAGCCACGATTGCCCTTGGCCATGCCTTCTTCGTTCTGCCGTTTCATCTCGGCCAGTTTCATGTCCCACAGCCGTTGTTTGACGATCCGGAACTGCTCCCGCAATGCCTCCAAGTCGTTCAGGCGCCGTTGCAACGACGCATTTTCCATCTCCAACCGCATGACCTGCTGGCGCAATCGTTCCACCAAGGCGAGTGTTTCCGTGTGCGTCTTCTCCAAGTCTGTCAGTTTCTTGGTAACGGTTCCCAACTCGTTGGAGGTTGTCGTGAGCGACTGGCTCAATCGTTCTCGATCCGTCTGGAGCGCCTCGATGGTGCTGGTCTTCTCCGCAATCTGTTGTTTCGCCGCCTGTTGCGTTGTCAGCAGTTCCTTGCGGACGGCCTCGGTTTGCTGGCGCGACTGTGCCAACTGCTGTTCGGTGCTTGTCTTCTCTGCTGTTCGTTGATCCAACTCCGTCGCGCGCGCCGCCAACTGTGATTTGACCGCCGCCATCTCCGTCTGTGTCACCGTCAATTCATTGGTAATGGTGATCAACCGGGTCGTGGTTCGCACCAAATCATTGCTGACCGTCAGTTGTTCCTGACGAACGGCCTGCGTCGAGCGCAGTCCCTGGATGTGCAACACAGCCAGCAGCGCCAATGCGACCGCCATGATGACAATAACCAAATTCTTCATGATCCCACCTTGTTCATTGTGGCCAACACTTCGTTGACGCTGCCCTGCCGGTAGCCCTGCAAGTCCAGCGTCACATAGGTGTAGCCGATTCGTTTCAATTCTTCACACACTGCCGTCCGCAATGACGGCTCCCACCACCGCGCCATTTCCGAAGCGCCAACCTCGATCCGTGCCAGGTTCCGGTGGTGACGGACCCGCACATCCCGAAAGCCGCGGTCTCGCAACACATTCTCAGCCGCTTCCACCATCGCCAGCGCCTCCGTCGTCACCGGGTCGCCGTACGGAATCCGCGACGACAAACACGCCATCGAGGGTTTGTCCGCCGTTGGGAGTCCCAACTGCGCCGACAAGATGCGAATCTCTTTCTTTGTCAGCCCGGCCTCCTTCAGCGGGGCGCGAATGCGAAATTCCGCCGCCGCCTGGTGGCCGGGACGGAAATCGCCGGTGTCATCGGCGTTCTCGCCATAGACAATGGTCTCCCATCCTTCAGCCTTCGCCAACGCGGCCATCTTCTCAAACAACTTCGACTTGCAAAAATAACACCGGTCCGGCGGATTGCTCGCGTATCGCGCGTCGTTCATTTCCTCGGTCCGAATCACGCGCACGGCAAGCCCGAACTGTTTCGCCAACGCCAGCGCCTCCTCCAGTTCCCGTCGCGGCAGGCTCGGCGTGTCGGCAATCACCGCCAACGCATCGGTCCCCAGCATGTCATGGGCGAGCTTGGCGAGCAACACGCTGTCCACGCCGCCGGAATAGGCCACCAGCGTTCTACCACACTGACGCAACAGCGCGCGCAACTGTTCAAGCTTTTCCGGCACAATCACGAGCCGCCCTCACCCAGCTCGACGTTCCAATAAGCCAGGTCAAGGAAATGTTTCCAACTGTCGTGCGCCACGGTGCTGATGGTGACATTGACGAACGGGCGCCACTTCGGGCGCTTCGGCTTCTTGATCAACCGCATTCCCGCCTCCAGCGGCGTGCAGTTCGCCTTGCGCGTGTTGCAGCGGATGCACGCGCAGACGATGTTCTCCCACGTCGTCGTCCCGCCTTGGTCGCGGGGAATCACGTGATCCAGATTCAGGTCATGCCGGTCAAACCGCCGGCCGCAATACTGGCAGGTGTTGCCGTCGCGCTCGAAAATGTTGTGCCGGGTGAACTTCACTTCCTTGTGCGGCAGCCGGTCGAAGAACAGCAGCAGGATCACCCGCGGGATGCGGATCGTGAACGACACCGTGTGCACCACGTCATCGCCGCCTTGGCCGCCGGTGAAGTCGCGCCACTCGTTGAAATCAAACGTCCGGAACACGCCGCTGTTCTCCGTCACCACTTGGGCGTGCCCCATGTACAGCAGCCCAAAAGCGCGTTCCACCGTGCAGACATTGACCGCCTGCCAGAGGCGGTTCAACACCAACACGCTCTCGTTCAACACATCCTTCATTGAACGCGAAACTACCACACCATCCCGCCTTCCGTCAACGCGCGCGCCACAAACCGGCCAACGCCAACAGCCCGGCGTTCACGCACACAATCGCCGGGCCACTCGGCAGATCGGCGACGTAAGAAACCGCAATCCCCCCGGCGCTGCTGAGCACGCCAACCAGCATCGCCACAACGCAAGTCATCCGCATCGTCCCCCTCAGCAACAACGCCGTCGCCGCCGGCAGCACGAGAAAACTGAACACCACCAGCGCGCCGGCCACGCGGATGGTGAACGCCACGGTCAGGCCGATGGTCAGAAACAACAGCGCATTCCACCAGCGCGCCCGCAGGCCGAGCGCCTGCGCCATGTCGGGATCGAACGAGACGAACAGGAACTCCTTGAAGAACGCCGCGTGCGTTCCGCCGATCAGCAAGGCCAACACGCCCAGTCCCACAATGCCGGTGTCGCTGATGGTCAGCACGTTGCCGAACAACAGATTGACCACCTGCGCCTCCGCGCCCGCGCTGACCGCGACCACCAAAATCGTCAGCGCCCCGGCCGCCGCGTAAGCGACGCCGATGATTGTCTCGCGGGGCAACCGTCGTTCCCGTGGTTGCGCGGCAAACAGCAACGCTGCGCCCACCGTCAGAATCAACGCCATCGGGTGCGCCAGCCACGGCAACTCGCCGTGCGCCGCTCCGCCCCAACAACCGCACAAAAACAACGCCAGCGCCACGCCGAATGAACTGACCTGCGACAACGCCGCGCCAACAAACACCGCCCGCCGCAGCACGATGAACACGCCGAGATACGAGCACAACAGCGCCACAATGCCCGTCCCGGCCAGCGTCCGCAGCATGAAATCCTGCTGCAACATTTCAAGGAGCTTGTTCATGTCAGCACCACCCGTTTCCCGTCGAACTGCTCGACGCGCACCGGCACCCCATAAACGCGCTCCAGCACCGCGCTGGTCAGAATCTCATCAGCCGTGCCGATCTGCATCGTCCCCTCGTGCAACAGCAGCAATCGCTGTGCGGCGTTGCTGAGTTCGTTGAGGTGGTGTGTCACAAAGACAACTGTCACACCCAGTTCTGTCCGCAACCGGCAGATCAAATCCAGAATGCCGCATCGCCCCTCGATATCCATCCCATCCGTCGGCTCATCGAGCACGAGCACGCGCGCCTCGCTCGCCAACGCGCGCGCAATCAGCACCCGCTGTTTCTGGCCGCCAGACAAATCGGCGTACCGCCGCCCGGCCAGTTCTGCCAGTCCCACATGCGCCAACGATTGTTCGACCAACTGGCGGTCCCGCGCCCCCGGTCGCGCCAAAAAACCGAGCGCGCCGTAGCGGCCCATCATCGTGATGTCGAAGACGCGCAACGGATAAATGTCATCGAGAAACCCGCGTTGCGGCACGTAGCCAAACCGCAACGCGCCCGGCGAGGCGCACAAATCAAACCAGCCGCCGTCCGGCAGCGATTCGCTCTCACCCGGCTCGACCCGCGCCAGCACGTTGCCGCTCAGCGGACGCAAAATGCCGAGCAACGCCCGCAGAATCGTCGTCTTGCCGGAGCCGTTGGCGCCGACGATGCCGAAGAACTCCCCGGCGCCGATGGCAAAACGCAACTCGCGCAAAACCGCCCGCCGCCGGTATCCCAGCGTCACATGATCGAATCGAATCAAGTCATTCATTTCAATGCCGCTGCCACTTTCTCGGCGAGGAGTTTGATGGTGGCCGGGTAATCGGTCGCGGCCGGGTCGCCGCCGGTCTGTGTCGGCAACACCACCACTTTTGCGCCGGACTTTTTCGCGGCCAACGCCGGTGTGCGTGTCTCATGCCATTGTTCCTGCACGATGACTTTGACGCCCTCGGCCTTCATCCGCTCGCCCAACGCCGCCAAATGCGACGGCGATGGCGGGATACCGGGCTTCGGCTCGACCGTGCCGACCACGTTCAACCCGTAGCGTTCCGCAAAATACGGAAAGCTCTTGTGGTAGGTGACGATCTTCGCGCCGCGGAACGGCGCGAGCAGCTTGCCGGCTTCGGATTGCGCCACGTCAATCCGGGCCAGCAACTTCGCCAGCCCGTCGTCGAACGCGGTCGCATCGCCGGGCGCGACTCGTTTCAAAGCCGCCGTGATGTTCCGGGCAACGATCTTGCCGCGTTCCGGATCCAACAGATAATGCGGGTTGCCATCCGGGTGCACGTCACCCTGCGAGCGGTCCACCGGCGCGGTCGGCACATCCAACACCGGCACGCCGGCGCTGGCCACAACCCGGCCCGGCGCGCCGAGTCGAATCCTGCCGTTGCGGGTCTGGTCCAGCAAGGCCGGCAACCAGCCGATCTCAAAGTCCAGCCCGTTATCAATCAACACGTCGGCCTTGTTCAGCGCGACGATGTAGCTCGGTTTCGGCTGGATGTAATGCGGGTCTTCGGACGGTTTGCCGAGACAGGTGACGATCACCTTGTCGCCGCCGATGTCGCGCGCCATCGCCGCGAGGTCCGGCAGCGTGGCGACGACGTTGAGTTTTGCGTGAGCGGACAGAATGCCGCCGAGGACGGCGGCTACTACAATCAGTAAACGTTTCATGATTTCTCCTTTAGAATTTGTGCGCGGCGTGCGCGCCGAGCAGGAACTCGAATTGCAACCAGACGGAGTGCTCGTCACCCCATTGCTGGATGTGGTCATAGTTGTATTGAAGACGAATCTTCGAGAACTCCGTCGGATAGAACGTCAGGTTCGGCGAGACGCGCGTGCGGTCGATCCGCAAATCCGACTCGAACGTCGCGTCGTTGCCGGTCACATATTCGCCGCGCAACCCGGCCACCCAGCCGCGTTTGAATCCCCAGAGCAACTGCGAATACAGGCCCCAGTCTTGGAGCGTCTCCGACGGGAGGATGTGCTCCTCGTCGTCGTGAGGATGGACGCGCTCCGCCGCCTCATACCGGCGGAACAGAAATTCCGTCTGCCACGAGACAAACGGAAAACCTTTCTGCGCGTTCACCGGCCGCCATTTCCAGTAGAAATCAGCGCCAATGATTTGCGTGCCGGCGTTCGGGCCGGAGTTGTTCGGGCCGACGGCCGCCGATGCGCCGAGCAAGATGGTCTGCGTGTCGCTGAGGTCGAACGACATTGCCAGCCGCGGCACGAACAGCAAATCCTGCGGGCCGCGCAACGTCCGGCCCACCGGCTCGCCGCCGTGCAGGTCGGAGTGGTGATGTTCCTCTTCCTCGTGACCATGCGCGTGTTCGTGTCCGCCCAAGAAACTGGACTGGTCACTGTTGAACACGCCGAGACTCAGTTCGGTGAAGAACGGCAGCGGCGCAAGCCACGAAAACTGTGCGCCGGGATTGCGGAGGCCGTCGCCACCGAGCAGCCGGGTGATGACAATCGGCTGATCCACGAAGTTCCACGAGTGATTGTGGAGCAGGTTGTGCCGGCCGAAGTTGGCGTACATCTGGCCAGCCTTCACTTGCAGGTTCCACGGCAGCGAGGTCGTCTGGAGCCAAGCTTCTTCCAACTCAGTCGCGGTTGTGCCGCCGGGTTCGAGGACGAGGGCGACTGTCGCCAAGCCCTTGAAGTACGGGTCAACCGCGCCATCGAGCGCGAGTTCCACGCCCTGCAATGTGAACCCGCGCTGGCTCGGATCGTGGTGCGCGCCTTGGATGCGCTGCACGTCCGGTGTGGTGGACCAGCCAAACACGGTGTCAGCCACAAGGCTGACATTCATGTAAGCGGCACCGGCTTTCCCGACCGTGATGGGATCCGACGGCGACCACGCTTTTGCCGGTGTAGTGGCCGCCGTCCCGGCGGCAGGTGTTGATACCGTCTGCGCGGACTCCAGTTCCGCGACTTTCTGCTGCAACTGCTGGATTTGTTGCTGGAGCAACTGCAACTGCTGTTTGAGCGCGCCGAGCGTTTCATCAGCGCGTGCGCTCCTGACGGCGAGCAAAGCCGCCGCCAGTACGACAATACGGATATATTTCATAATTCCTCCTGAAAGAGGGTTTGGTTTTTGTTTGGGAACGACCGGACGTTGGGACTACGCCAACGTTTCAGGAGGCGCGCGGCTTTCGGAGATGCAATACGAGAGGCTGTTGAAGTCGAGGCTGCGAACAAACACAACAGCAACCACCGACCACAGGCAGACGAACGTTACTGCCACCACGGGCACATCGGCCACGCCTTGGGTGTGCCAGATGCACACCGTGCATCCGTGGTCCCCATGGTTGTGGTCGTGGTCGTGGTCGTGATCGTGATCGTGATGAAACGTCGCGCCCTGCCACAGGGCCACGCTCAGGTAGAGCAACCCGGTCATGATGGATAGGGCGCGCAGCTTCTTCATCTGGGCGCAGAATCTGCCCGACCCATCCGCCGATGTCAAGTTCGCCGGAAATTCATACCGGAAATTCACTCGACACCTCTTTGGATTTTTTGCATAAGCAGGCTTGTGAAAAATAAAATCACCGTCTTCGGCGCTGGGTTCGTCGGCGCCACCACCGCGCAGCGCATCGCCGAGAAACAACTCGCCGATGTCACCCTTATTGACATCATCGAGGGGATGCCGCAGGGCAAGGCGCTCGACATGATGGAGTCCGCCTGCCTCGAAGGATTCGACGCCCGCGTCACCGGCTCCAACAACGCCGCCGATTGCCGCGACAGCGATCTGGTCGTCATCACCAGCGGCGTTCCCCGCAAACCGGGCATGAGCCGCGACGATTTGTTGAAGATCAACGCCGGCATCGTCGGCAGCGTTTGCGACGCCATCAAGGCAAACGCGCCCAATGCCATCGTCATCATCGTGAGCAACCCGCTCGACGTGATGACTTACCTCGCCGCCGTCCAGCTCGGTTTCCCGAAGAACAAGGTGCTCGGCATGGCCGGGGTGCTCGACAGCGCCCGGTTCCGGTGTTTCATCGCGATGGAACTTGGCGTCTCGCACCGCGACGTTGACGCGATGGTGCTCGGCGGCCACGGCGACGACATGGTCCCGCTCGTCCGTTACGCCACCGTCGCCGGCATCAAGATCGAAGACCTGATTCCCAAGGACCGCCTCGACGCGATGGTCGTCCGTACTCGTAATGGCGGCGCGGAAATCGTCAACCTGCTCAAGACCGGCAGCGCCTACTACGCGCCCAGTTCATCGGCCGTCGAAATGGTTGCCGCAATTCTCAACGATGAAAAGCGCGTATTGCCGTGTGCCGCCTGGTGCACCGGGCAGTACGGCGTGGACGGCATGTTTGTCGGCGTCCCGTGCGTGCTCGGCAAGGCCGGCGTCGAGAAAATCATCGAGTTGAAACTGACCGACGAGGAATTGTCCCAATTGAAGGCTTCCGCCGATCACGTGTTGGAGAATGTGAAGAAATTAAGCTTGTGACGGCCTGCATTCGAGGCGAGGTTCTTCTAAAAGAACGTCATGGTAGAACGCAGGCAAATTCAAGACTTTTGCCGGGCGGTGGCGCGTGAGTTCCGTCCGCACCGGATTGTCTTGTTCGGTTCCTACGCCTACGGGAAGCCGACGGAAGATTCAGACGTTGACTTGCTCGTCGTGATGCCGTTTGACCGGAGGAAAGGACGCAAGTCGCTGGAGATTCGGCGTCGTATTCCTGCCGGTTTTCCGCTCGACCTGATTGTGCGCACACCGGAGTTCATCTCCCAGCGGTTGGCATGGGGCGACTGTTTCATTCGTGAAGTGCTGTCCAAGGGAAAAGTCCTTTATGAAGCCACTGACGCGCGATTGGGTTGAGAAAGCCGAGGGCGATTTCCTTGTGGCGACGCAGATCATGCGGCGGCGGAAGAACCGTGTGCTTGACTGGGACTTTGCTGTAGCAGGCCGACTCTGCGAGTCGGCGAAATCCCCAACAAAACCGCCGCCTCGCAGAGGCGGCCTACAATCTTGCCAATCGAAAATGCAGTTACCAAAGGTGTCCAACCCACATTCAAAGGGCTGTTCGTAGTGAGCCACGCAGCGAAGCGAAGTGGCGTTGCAGGAGGTCGTTGCCTCCCAATGTCCCGCACTTCGTCCCAAAACAACGCGGGACTGCGTGCGTTACTACAAACGTACCCTTCCATTCCAATTTGACGGAGTAATAGGCTCTTGGTCCGGTGGCGTTGTGCAAACGGAGAAGCTACGGCAACGTAACGTCGCGGCAGTCTTGCAGGTCAATGACGGGGAGGCGACCGGGTGTGGCGCCGGGGATCCGTCGAACGTTTCGGATCGTGCCGCCGACAATGTCGCGGCCACTCACGGCGGAGCGCTCAAAACGGGCGAAGGCTTCCGGGGCGATGTTCACAGTGACATCTTCGAGCGTCAGGTTGCGGATGTGCGCCAAGGCGAAGTACGTGGGCAGTTGCGCGTAGAGCGCGTCGCGCTCCTCGCGGGTCGTGCGCCGGCCGCCGACGGGTTTCTTTCGTTTCGCAAAGTCATCTGGCCGGGTCACCTGTAATTTCAGGTTGCGGAGGGTGAGGTTCTCGATGGGGCTTTCAGGCATTCCTTGAATCAACACGCTGGAACCGCTGTGCATGCTGATGTTCTCGAAGGTGATGTTGCGCATTGTGCCGATCTTGGAATGGGGATGCCGTTTCTCGATGTCCATGAAGATCGGGGTAATGACCCGGTTCGTGGCGGTGCTACTGGTGAGTTCGATGTCGGTGAACGCGATGTTCTCCATCGCGGCGCCGTCTTTCAGGTAGAGGCCGATGCCGGTCGGCGAATTGCGGATGACGCATCGCTCGAAGCGGATGTTGCGGAAATCGCCGTGCGACTCGGTGCCGAGCTTCAGCGCCGAGGCGGCGGACTCCAGTTGGCAATCGCTGACCACGACGTCCTCGCACGGATGCGGCTCGGTGGATTTCAGGACAATGCAGTCGTCGCCGGCGATGATGTGGCAGCGGGTGATCCGGACGTGCCGGCAGGAGTTCGGGTCAATGCCGTCGGAATTGAGCCGCCGGTAATTGTTGCGAATGGTCACGCCGTCCACGGTGATATGTTCGCAACGCTTGAAGTGCAACGTCCACGCATCGCTGTTGCGGACGGTCACATTGCGCACGGTGATGTTGGTGCAGGCGGTGAACAACAGAATGCCGACGCGGAACTCCGGTTTTTTCGGCACACCCCAACGGTCGCCATAATCGGCGGCACCCTGGCCGTTGATGGTGCCCTGGCCGACAACGGCAATTTGGCTGACGTTGCTTGCCACCAGCAGATGGCCGCTGGTTTTCCCCGTGCCGATGTAGTGAGCGCGGTTGGTGCTGGCCCAGAGCGTCGCGCCGCGGGCGAGTTCGAGAGTGACGCCGCTGGCGAACCGGAGCGTGCCGGACAGATAATCGCCTGGCGGCAGTTTCACCGTGCCGCCGCCGGCCTTGGCGCAGGCGTCCAAGGCGGCTTGGATGGCCGGTTGATCGAGCGTTTCCCGGTCGCCTTTGGCTCCGAATTTCCGGACATCGAATTCCGCGCCGTGCAAGCCGAGCGGAATCACCAACCAAACCAAGAGAAAATGTTTCATCAGCGCCACTGCGTAGCACGGTCAAAAAGGAAGGTCAACGATCCAAGCCATTTTTAATTTTATCCGGAGGTGCATTTGGCTAAGAACCGCTGGGACGGCGGCCACTACACTCACACCGGTGCCTGGCTTATTCGTCGCTGGACTGAACTGTCCACGCCGCGCACAGGAACAACAACAAAAAGAAAAGTCGTCTCATGGCTTCCGCTTCTTTTGCAGCCATTTCGCCCATTCGTCAAGGGCGGGGCGCGGCCGGCGGGTGCCGTCCATCAAGCCGAGGTTCATCGCCATGTCGGCAATGCCAACCATTTCGTTGGCCACGCCGTGCAACTTCTTCTGCTCTTCCAGATAAGCGTTGATGTCGTGCGGGAAGAACCACGTGAACAGCCGCGCGTCGAGCCGCTGGGCTTCGGCAAGCATCCAGCGCAAATACTCCGCCTGCATCTGCGGCGTTGCGTCCACGCGGACCTTCGTGTCAAACAGCCACTTGCCCGCGAACGGCGCCGCTGGGAAACCCGTCTCGGCGACGATGAACGGCTTGTCCGGTGCAATCTTCCGCACGTCGGCGAGCCAGCCCGCCGGCAACGTCGCCGGCGTAAGGCCGCGGATGTGCGGGTAGGTGCTGATGGCGATGGCGTCGCTGTGCGGCATCAGGCGGCGGATGATCGGCGCGCCGCCAAAATCAATCTGAAACGTCGGGAAGATGAGCATCTCCTTGTGCTTCGCCTTCAGCCGCGGATAGACGCGCTCGGCGAGCGCCATGAACTGCTCGAACCGTTTCGGCTCCGCGCCGGCCATCATGTTGATCTCGATGGCATACGCGAGGAACGACGGGCGAAACTCCGCAATCATTCGTTCGCAGTATTTGATGTACGTCTCGATGATCTCCAAGTCATCGAGCGTTTTGTCGGCCCATTTGCCGGGGCGCGGCATCATCGTCTTCTCGCCCCAGTAACCGGCCATGTCCCGCCGATTGAACGCGCCGGCGTTGAGCGCGAGGAAGACCTTGTGACGCGGACTGATACGCTGCTTGAGAGTCGTGATCTCTTTCTGGACGTTCTTGTGGAACGGCATGCCGTCCGCCACCTCCGGCCACGGCACGCCGTAATCGAGATAGACCGCCACGACCTCGGCGTGCTTGGCCATCAACGCCTTCATTTGCTGTGAGCCTTGTGTCGTCTCGTCGAAGTTCGTCGGCGTCAGCGCCATCAGGAACGACCTCGGCGTGTCAGCGGCGGTTCCCAACAGCAGTGCTGCGGAGAGAATGACCGTCCAGACTTTCATGCCGTGCTAAAGACCCCACGGCTCGCGCATCGCGCGCGACAGGTAACGGTTCGCCGCCGCGTCGTCGAGGAAAACTTCGCGCGCTGGGTCCCATTTCAGCGGACGACCGAGTTGACACGAGATGAAACCGAGATGACACACCGTCGCGGCGCGCTGGCCAAGCTCAGCGTGCGTCACCGGCACGCCGCGGTTCAGGACGCAATCAATGAAATTGGCGTGATGGCCGGGGCTGGGGTGCGTGTGAAACTCGTTCAAACCAATGGTGGATTTCAGGATTTTGTCCGAACTGGCCGTGACATCGCCGCCGCTCATGTGAATCCAGCCTTCGCTCCCCTCGAAACGCACACCGAATCCGTCGCCGCTGGCGAGCACCATCTTCATGCCGTTTGCGTAACGATAGTTGATCTCAAACTCCGTCGGCGCATCGTAAATGCCGCTCGTCGGGAAGGTCGCCTTCCCGTCAATGAGTTCCGGCCCGGTGTAGTCCACGCCCATCGCCCACGTGGCGAGGTCAACGGCATGAACGCCGTTGTCGCTGATGTAGCCTTCGCCGTAATCGAGGATCCAACGGAAGTTGAAGTGGCATCGCGCCGCCGTGTAAGGCACCCACGGCGCCGGGCCGAGCCACAAATCATAATTCAACTCCGGCGGGACCGGTTGCGGCGCTTCCTGGCCGGTGAAATCGCCGCGGATGCCAAATCCCCGCCCCGGAACACAGCGCACCGTGTGGAGCTTGCCAATCCGACCGTTGCGAATCAGTTCGCAGCCGAACTGGAACCGTGCGTTGGATCGCCGTTGTGTCCCAGTCTGCAACACTCGTTCGTATCGTTTGACCGCCTCGACCACGGCGCGGCCTTCCGCGACCGTGAACGCGAGCGGTTTCTCGCAGTAAATGTCCTTGCCCACGCGCGCCGCGGCGATTGTGATGACCGCGTGTGTGTGGTCGGGCGTGCCGATCATCACCGTGTCAATGTCCTTGCGCGCGATCAGCTCACGGAAGTCTTGCGTGACGGCACAGCCTTTTTGACCGTAGCGGTCCTCGATGATGGCGGCCATGTTTTTGGCGCGCGTCAAATCCGCGTCGCACGACGCCACGATCTGGACGCGCGGATCGTTGAGGAACTGTCGCGTGTTGCCGCCGCCCTGGTTGCCGACACCGATGCAGGCCATCGTGATGCGTTCGTTGGGCGACACTGCGCCCGCTTGGGGTGCACGTAGAATTAGTGGCGCCGCGGCGACAGCGCGACCAGCGTGTTTAAGAAACTCACGTCTGTTCATCATGATGGCATTTTATACCACTACTCCCTCGCCAAATGCGAGCGCAACGAACGTGAACCAGAACGGAGTTGTCGTTTTGATCGGGGACCTTATTTGACAGCACCGGATCGGTCGCGGGGATCGTTGAGGAAACGACGGAGCGAACCGTTCATTTCGCTGACGACTTCTGGGTGTTGGTCCAGCAGGTTGTTGGTTTCGCGGATGTCGGCATCGAGGTCGAACAACTCCAGGGGGTCGCCATCCTTCGCCAGCAGCTTCCATTTCTTCCAGCGCACGGCTTCGGTGGCGTAAGGCTTTGGTTTCGGATAATGCCGCTGCAACCCGCGATACAAATCGAGTTGCCAGAACAACGATTCGCGCGCGGTTGTGACGCCGCTCCCGGTCAGGCACGGAAGAAGATTGATGCCGTCCAGTGGCGCGGCCACTGGCGGGCGCACACCCGCTGCCGCGCAGAACGTCGGCAGCAGGTCCACGGTGTTTCCAACGGTGGTGGTGTTGCTTTCACCGGCGGGAATCTTCTTCGGCCAGGAAGCGATCATCGGCACGCGGATGCCGCCCTCGTGCAGGTCGGTCTTGCCGCCCTTGAGCGGGCCAATGTCGGACTCGTAGGCGCCGCCGTTGTCAGAGGTGAAGACGATCAGCGTATTGTCCCGAAGACCCAACTGATCGAGCTTGGCGAGAAGCTGGCCGATCTTGGCGTCCATGTGCGCGACCATCGAGCGGAAGCAACGCTGATCCTCCGAGATGCCGGCAGCGGCAGAGCGGCTCCAATAAGGTTCGGGCGCCGGTTCGTAGGGTGTATGCGGCACGAGATGCCAGATGTTCAGGAAGAACGGGCGGCGCTGTTTGTGAAACTCCTCGACCAGACGAACGGCTTCATCCCCGATGATGTCGGTGAGGTGGGCGCGATAGTAAGGATCGCTTTCAGTGACGAGCTTCTCGTCGCGCACCAGACAGGTGCCTCCGTCGCGGTAGAGCCGGCGTTTGCGGCCGAGTTCTCCCCGCAACGGTTGTTCCTCAATCTGGCAGAGGTATTGATCGAATCCGTGTTCGTGCGGTCCGGGAATCGTCGCGGCCCGATTGCCGAAATGCTTCTGGTGCAGGCCGCCGAGGTGCCATTTGCCGACGTGTGCGGTGGCGTAGCCAGCTTGTTTGAGCAGCTTCGGCAGTGTGTTGACGCCGCGCGGCAGGTGCGATTCATCGTCGCTGAAATGCTGCCGGATGTCGAACCGCAGCGGGTAACGTCCGGTGAGGATGGAGGCGCGCGTCGGGGTGCAGACGGCGGACGCCGCATAGAATTGCGTCAGCTTGACGCCGCCGGCCGCCAAGGCATCCAAGTGCGGCGTCTGGACCGCCTTGCTCCCGAAACAGGAGAGGTCGGCATAGCCGAGGTCATCGGCGAGGATGAAAATGATGTTCGGACGGGCGGCGGGCGCTGCATTGCCGGTGAGCGCGGTGACGAGCAACAGTGTACCGAAGATGGTTGAAACGGTTTTTATTTTCACGGGGTCACTTTCGGTGCGGACTTCTTCTCCGGCACCGGGTTGATGTTCTTGGGCAGCGTCACACTGAGCGGCGCGGAAAGTCCAATCAAGCCATCATTGTCTCTGGCCATCGCGATGATCGTGTTGTTACCATCGAAAAGGTTGCTCACCGTAAAGACCTGATCAATCAGCGCGCGATCCGCATTGCTTTCGGCGCGAAGATAGCCCTTGGCGAAAAGGTGGACTGACTGGATGCGTCCATCCTTGTCTGTGGCGCGGATACGAAAGGTCAACGGCTGGCCTTTGGTCAATTCTTCCGGCTTGTCCTCCCGTGTGAGGGTGACGGTCGGGGCGGTCTTGTCGCCGGTGTCTTCCTGATAGACCCGGACATAGTCCACCACGAGTTGATCGGGAAATTTCGCATCTTCCAGCCAGCCGTAGAACGGTTTCTTGCCGCCATCCTTCTTCAGTTGTTTTGGGGTCCGCAGGCACGCGCTGATCCGCACGCGCTGAGGCACGGTGGTCACCGGAACTTCCCGATACGATTGCCGCAGTGTTTCCTGGCCGTCCACGTAGAAGACATGTTCCAGCGGCGTCCACTCGAAGCCAACGGTGTGCCAGCCGCCATACTCCTCCAGCGTGACCACCTTCCCCTTGGAGACCCGGCCCACCTCTCTGCGGGCGAGCATGCTGGCGCCGCCGATGCCTTTGCCGTCGCCTTGGTCTGTCACCGTCGTCAATCCGGAGGTGGCATGGTAACAATGACTGATATCGTTCTTCGTTTTCGGTTTGTAAAAGTCCTCGAAGATGTCGAACTCTTGGGGACTCACAAAGGTGTCGCTGCCCTCGTTGTAAGGCACTCCTGACAACCATACCGCGGTCCACCACCCCGGCTGGCGGGAGAATTGGACGCGCGTCTCGAAGTAACCGTAGGCCTGCTGGAAGGTCAGCGAATCAAGCCCCTGATGAAACCGGATCGTCCCATCAGAATCCTGTGTCAGGCGCAGGACCAGATTTCCTTTGCCATCCAAGGCGCAATTGTCGGCGGCATACCGCGTTTCAAAGCCGGGCCACTCCCACTTCTTGCCTCCTTCCTTGATCTGCCATCGCTGCGTGTCCACCGCAGTCCCCTCGAACTCATCGTGCCACACCATTTTCCATTTCTTGTGTGGCGGGGGACCGTGTCGAGCCGCGGCCTTGGTGACCTGCGCGTTTGCGGAAAGCGGCGCCAACAGCAGGACGGTGAACGCAATGAGGGAACCTCCGGTAACTATCTTTCGGAACTTTGTTGAGGGTTGTGATTCGGTTTTTTGGTTGGTTTCAGTCATTGTGACTCCTTCGGTGGTTGGTTTCATTGTCCTGACTCTTTGATTTTATCTCTTTTTCTTGCTTCTGTTGGTTTTCAATTTCCTTTTCAGACGGCTCGCAGCGGTCGCAACTTCAACCGCACAATTTGTTCATAGTGGACTGCGTTGTGGAACTGGTTGAGTCGCATTTGTTCAAAGTCAGGAGTTGCCCCTTGGTGCTCACCTTTGCTCTGACGGTGGTCGCCGCGGTCGTCTCGAACTTGGAGCCCGACGCGCCAAGGTCCTGCATGTTGAGCGAGGGATTGGTCTGGCCTTGCGCCGCTGCCAATGCCAGCAGAAGTGCCGGCAAGAAAGTGCTACTGGTTGACGCGCTCATCGCCGGCATTCTCGCTGTCCGTCCGGTCGAGGCAAGCAGAATAATCCCGCGCGCGGCAGCGAATGCGGTGAACGGTGCTTCTGTTGTGCGAAGGTCTGCCCCGATTCGGAGACCTGCGCCGAACAAGGAACAAGCCGAATCCGACGAGACGCCAAGGGCGATGACGGCGGATGGAGTCAGCGTGGCGGAGGGATCGGGGGAGCCAGCAGCACCGGTTCCGCATAATCGGCATCCATCCGGTAGGGAAGCATGTAGAGTCGGTCTCCCGTGGAGTTGCAGAAAAAGATCCGCGAGGGAGAAAGGCGGCTCGAATCGCCATCGGCCCAGACGGCGAAGAAGGGATCAACCGGGTTGTGAGGCCGGCGCACGTAACTGTGGTTCATGGAGCTGTTCTGCGTGACACGCCGCTCCAGACTCCAGTTCGCGCCACGATTCGTGGAGACCCAGAGGCCGACTTCACCGCCTGTGAAATAAGCCTGCGGTCCCGTGAGCGCGGGACCAATCACTGTCCAGCGCTCGCCGTTGATATAGAGGCTGCCCGCGTCGTAGTTGTGATCGGATTGGGTGACTGTCGTCGTGAGCCAACGCTCGCCAGTCCATCGCGTGATCTCCCAAAGGCGCGGGTCGTTAGCCGGCCCCGGCGCGTGGCCGCCGCTGGAGACGCCGAGGATCACCGGGTGGCCGTCGGCATCGAAGAGGAGCTTGTTGATGTAGAAGAGTCGCCGCTGCGCCTCGTAGTCAACGACGAGCGCGGGATTCTTGGGATTGTCCAGAGGGATGGTCAGCGGGCGGCCGTTGACGGTGGTCCACGTGCGGCCGAAGTCGGCCGTCTCGGCGTAGTAGATGTTCGTGCGGCGGTCGGGTTTGCCGCCGGGATGGTAGTTGAAGGCGGTCCCAATTTTATGCCCGTCGCAGCGGCTCACTTGGTAGTGCCCAGCGAAGCCGGCGAGTTTCTTGAGGTCCTTCGCCGGCTGGGCGGTCCAATCCTTTCCATCGCGGCTGGTCTCCCAATACAATTCGCGGCCGCCCGTGTAGAGCGTCAATAGATGAAAGAACCCCTTTCCGGGAACGTACCAGATCTGCGAGTAGGTTTGCTCGCGGGAGATGACTTCCTGGAAGGAGTCAACGGAGTAGGGCTGCTTGCTGCGGAAGATCTGCCCTGGCCGGTGACGCCCGCGGCCGGCGATGAAGACCCACACATACCCGGCCTCGTCAATGGTCAAGCTGGGGTTGTCGTGCGGGTCATCAATTCCGCGCTGATCGCGAACGATCGTCGGACGGGGAACACGATGTCGTTTGTGGTCGTAGTACGAGGCCATGGCCAGAAGGTAGCGGTCTTCCGGGCCGGTGGTTCCCCCGTAAACGAAGAATGTCTTCTCGACCTTCGGGGCATAGACGGCCATGGGACTGACCGTGTGGCTGGAAACAAAGGCCGTGCCGCCGGAGTTCTTGTCCCCGTATGGGCCGACTATTTCCCCGATCGTCCACCAGATACCCCGGTAGCCGTCAACCTTGTCCGCAGCATGAACACCGATTGCTGCGGCGAGGCATAGGGTCAGAATGAGGGGCGATGTCATTTGTTTGGTTTCGGTCATGGCGATTCCTTCTTGTGTTACAAGCGCTGTTTGCCAGCAAGCAGACGGTGTTTCAGTTTGCCGTAGTCCACGTCTTGGACGGATACCCCATCTTCAATCGCGAGACTGGCAGCGGTTCCAGCACTCTGGCCGAGGATCATAAACACAGGCTCCATGCGAATGGAACCGTAGGCGACGTGCGATGCCGAAAGGCAGACCGGCACCAGCAGATTGGCGCATTCGTCCTTCTTGGGAACGATGGCGCGATAGGCTACCGGGTAGGGCTTGCGAAAGCCCAGCCCAAAACCGCCCTCGTTGCGGACGGTGGTCTTGCCGTTCTCCTCCACCACCACACGCTGGCAGAAGTGGGAATCCATCGCATAGGATGCGAGGCCGACGGGATCATCCACCGTCCGCTTCGACTCGCAGTTCTCCTGCGTCATCACGTAACCCGAGACCATGCGGCGGCCTTCGCGAACATAAAGCTGATGCGGCCAATGCCCCGTCTCCTTGAATTCGTCGGGATCCAAGCCGAATTTCCGCACCCGTTCCTGCAGCTCCTGCGGAACCTGCGGGTCGTTGGCGAGGAAATACAGCAGCCCCTGCTGGTAGCTGACGTGGTCCTGAAAAATGCGCTCCCGCAGTTCGTAGAGTTTGCGAAACGGCATGGTCAACCCGCGCCGCGGGGCCGGCAGTTCGGAGAACGAGACCGCCTCGTAGGTCCCGTCCGGCCAGCGGTGGCAGCCGCCGACATAATCCGAGGAGAAACTCCCCGCGTTGTTCGAGTCCCCGTGTCTCATCTGTACCGGGCCGTCCGTCATCGGGCGCACGGTGTAGTGGAGTGTCCATTGGATACCCGGGTCGGCATTCAAGAAGCGGGCCAACAAGCCATAACGGGCGGGATGATAACCTTCAGGTTTCGGGAACGGAATGCGGCCCGCTTGGTTCGAGAGGTACATCCGAAAGTTGTAAGCCTGCACCCGATAGTCGCCTTGTCCCGGCGCGCCCGGTTTTTCCGGGGAGATTTCCGGCAACAACCCGGATGCCGGATCGCCCGCGACCAGATATGGACTGATGGGAAGCCGGCAGAACTGATAGACGTCCTTCCACGAAATTTGTTGCCACTGGCCGGCCAGCGACTCGTTGAAGGCGCTCCTTGGCTCGCGGCCCACACGGTAAGATACCCCGGCCGCGGCCATCAGGTCGCCCTCGTAGGTCGCATCAATGAACATGGCGGCCTTGATCGTCTCGCCCGTCTCCATGGCAATGGACACGAGACGGTTGTCCCGCATCTCGACCGATTCCAGACAGCGTCCGAGGAGCACCGTCACTCCCGCCTCTTGGAGCATCGTGAGGTAGAGCGACTCTGCCGCGGACGGACTGAAACCCACAATGCGTCCGATCCGCGTATAGAAGTCCAGCGCGAGACCACCAACAGATTCCTTCTTTCCGATATCGGTGGCGGTAAGACCGCCCGAGGTCATCCCGCCCACGTGCTGGTTAAAAGAGAGCAGCAGGGTTTTCCGTCCCGTGCGTGCGGCTTGGATGGCCGCGGCGACCCCCGCCGGAGTGCCCCCGTAAACGGCCACCTCGCACTCGCGAACCGCGCGCTTCTGCGCTTTCACCGGCCGGTAGTAGGAGGCTGCGGGCGTCGCGCCCAACATCACGACTTTCTTTGCAGACTTTTCCGTCGCGGGTCTAGGCGCTGGTTCGCTGGCGTCTGTCTTGACCTCAGTCAGCCATTTCTCGAATTCAGAGGTGAGGCGGGTGAGGTCGGCGGGGCGCTTCTCGGCAAGGTTCTCGCGTTCGCCGGGGTCGGCCGCGAGGTCGTAAAGTTCCCATGGGGCGTTCGGTTTGGGCCGAATAAGTTTCAGATTGCCCTGACGCAGACCTGAGCCAGTTCCGTACGCGAATGCCAAGCTTGAGTGTGGCGACTTCGCTTTGCCGGTGAGCGCGGGCAACGGATTGCGTCCATCGAGCACCCGGTCCTTCGGCAGCGGCAGACCGGCGGCGGTGAGACAGAGCGGCAACACATCGAGATGACTCAACATCTCCCGACAAACTGTGCCCGGCTTGATCTTGCCGGGCCACCGGAACATGGCCGGCACTCGCACGCCGCCCTCGTAACAAGTCGTGCCGCCGTCGCGCAACGGCGCGTTCGACGCCACTTCCAACCCACATTTGGGAAGCATGAACGCGCCATTGTCCGAAATCAGAATCACCAGCGTCCGCTCGCGCAGCTTCAAGCCGTCCAACGTGTCGAGCACCCGGCCGATGGCGTCGTCGAGCGCGGTGAGCACTGCGAGGTAACGATGTTTCTCGTCGGGGTCGTTCGCCGGCCAGCCGTAACGTTCGAGATACTTGCCCGGCACCTGCCATTCCGGCTTCTCGCCGGGCGCCATGTTCACGCCGCTGACGTAATGCGCCGCGTTGAACGGCAGATAGACAAACCACGGCTTCTTGTCCTGTCGCCGGATGAAGTCGCAGGCCGCATCGGCAAACAGGTCGGTGCTGTAGCCCTCGACCTTGTGCCGCTCCGTGCCGCGAAACATGTCGTATTCGCCGTTATAGATGTGCGTGTAGTAATTGATGTTGCCGGAGCGGAAGCCGAAGAACTCGTCGAAACCGCGCTCCGTCGGACGACTTCCCGGTGCGAAACCGATGTTCCATTTGCCGAAACAAGCGGTCGCGTAGCCGGCTTGTTTGAGATAGTGAGGGATGATGCGTTCGCGGTGTGGCAGGCCGATGCCGATCCAGTTCTCTGTTCTCGCGAGTTGATGCGCGAGACCGTTCCGCAAGGGATGGCGTCCCGTGAGAATCGCCCCGCGCGACGGCGTGCAGCTCGACGCAGACACGTAGAAATCGGCACAGCGCGCGCCTTCGCTTGCCAGCCGGTCAATGCGCGGTGTCTTGACCACCCGGTTGCCGTAACAACCCAAATCTCCGTAACCCGCATTGTCCACGTAGAGGAGCAGGATGTTGGGTTTGTCCGCGGTCGCGGACTGTTGCGCCTGACACGCTGTCGTTATTCCGGCAACGGACATCAGCACAGCGATGATGCGACCCAAGTCATGTTTCATGCTCGTTTCTCCTGTTGTGCCATAGCGTCCCTTCAGACGTATGAGTGTCTATCGAAGTGTCGCAAGAATTACGGGAGGCGTCGCGATGGTTACGGTTTTGTCTGTTTGCGCTTTGACGGTTTCCTTTCGACTGAGTGCAAATCCGTGTCGCATCGCGCGGGTTGACACACTTTGGTTTGGAGGCAGGCATCAAGCAATCGGATGGTCAGCCAGCGCGATGCTGACGTGGCTGTTGGGGATCTTCGATTGAAGGCTTTCGGTGATCTGGTTGATGGCGCGCTGGACGTCGGCGACGGATTTCTGCGGATCAAACTCGAGGAAGATTTCCACATACACCTGGCCGCCGGCGTGGCGGGAACGGATGCCGTGCAGGGCTTCGTAATCGTCGAAGTGCCCGGCCAGTTCGCGGAGGATGAGGAGTTGATGTTTCTCCTCCAACGTCCGGTCGAGGAGATCATAGACCGAGCTGGAGAAGATGCCGAACGCGGCCAGCAGGATCGAGCCGCCGATCAGCAGGGACGCGCACGGGTCAATGTACATCGCCCAATGGAACCGGGAGAGGCTGATGCTGAGGACAAGCGCGATGAGAATGAAGGCGTTGGCGACGGCGCGCGTGAACAACAGCCGGCCTTGCGCGGCCACGGCGGGCGAGTTGTCTTTCGCGGCGACTTGGCGGCTGCGGTAGCAGAGGTATGAGTTGATGCCGAGATAGATGATCTGGTCGCCGATGCCGATCCAGAGGCCGAGGCCGCTGACGTGCGAGGGGGAAAGGAAATTGCGGATGGCGTTGCCGAGGATGACCAGCAGGCACAGCATCATCAGGATGCCGACGAACAGGCCGGAGAGATTCTCCAGTTTGCCGATGCCGTAGTCGAAGTTGTGGTGGGCGCCGCGGTTGATGCGGCGGATGGCCAGCCACGCCAGCAACACGGCGACAAATTCGAGAAACGTCTTCAGCGCGTCAGCCAGCAGCACCGCCGAGTTCGATGCGCAGGCGGCGGCCACGCAGATGAGAACGTCCACCAGCCCGGCAATCGCCCCGGCCCGCGCGGCCGCTTCCTTGTCCTGACCGGCGCCGGCGGGCAGGTGACTCATGCGGCGGCGCTCCGCTGACGCAACGCGGCGTGGGCGTTCTCGGGGGCGAGGTGAATCAGGAACAACGGCGTCATGCCGGCCAGTTCGAAAACCTGTTGGACCTGCGGCTGGAGCCGGCAGAGGGCGAGGCCGCGCTGGGCGCGCCGGGCTTTCTTGGCGCAGGCCAGAAAGACGCGCAGCCCGGCGCTGGCGACGAACGCCACGCAGCCAAGGTCCACGACGATGTGGGCGTGCTCCGCGCGAAACAGATCGTCGAGTTGTTTCTCCAGTTGCGGGGCGGTGACGGCATCGAGGTGGCCTTTCAGGATGATCGTGATGCCGGGTGATTCGGGTTTGTGGGTGATTTCCAACATGCGGGTCTCAGGATAAAAACAGTTGAACAGGAATCAAGCCATATTCTCAGTGGGTCACCGGGCGATGGTGAGGACGAGATGGTTGCGCCCGTCGCGTCGCGTGTAGGCGATGGAGGAGATCATCTGGCGGACGATGTGGATGCCGAGGCCGCCGGGGGCGCGTTCGTCGGGGTTCGCCGGGAGAGGCGGCGCGGGCGACTTCGATGGATCGAACTCCTGCCCGTCATCCTCGATGCGGACAACGACGCTGTCAGGAACAATCTCGACCGAAAGCCGGCTGGGATGCGCCGGGTGCCCGTATTTGATGGTGTTGGTGAGCATTTCCTCGATGGCGAAATGCGCGGCGTGCGCGGCGGTCCCGGCGACGCCCTGCCGTCGCAGATGGTGGCCGGCGGCGGCGGC
Organism: Verrucomicrobiota bacterium; assembly: GCA_016871575.1. Classification (GTDB taxonomy): domain Bacteria; phylum Verrucomicrobiota; class Verrucomicrobiia; order Palsa-1439; family Palsa-1439; genus CAIKAP01. Next base: position 37,423 of record VHCW01000013.1, on the reverse strand, counting down.
GGCAGCGGTGGCGTCCTCGATGCGGTTGGGCACGTCGCGCTGCCACACGAGGGTTTGTTCCTTGCAATCTCCGGTCGGGTTCATCACAATGCCGCATCCACTGTATGAGCAACGGGCGCACGGCACAACAGAAAATCTTGCGGCACCGCTTCCTGGCATGGACGCAATCGCCGTTGACGTGGCGGCTGGCGCTGCTGGTGCTGGCCAGCACGGGAATGATTTTTGCGGTGGCATCGTGGTACACCGACCGCGTGGCGCGGGACCTGTTGTTGCACGAGGCGCGGGAGAACACGCGCCACAGGGCCCGCCAGGCGGTGCGCCACGTTGATTCCATTTTGCAAAGCGTCCAGCCGCTTCCTGGATTGCTGGCCAACCGCCTCGCGGAAGGACCGCTGGAGCGGGCGGAACTCGAACGGCTGTTGCGGGCGATGTTGCAGGCCAATCCGACCATCTACGGCGGGACGGCGGCGTTCGAGGCCGAAAAGTGCGCGCCCTATTTCTACCGCAAGGAAGGCCGTTTGGCGTTCAGCGACTTGGCGGCGGAACACTACAACTACCCGGCGCGGGACTGGTACACCGCGGCAAAAGAACGAGGCCGTCCCACGTGGTCGGAACCGTACTTCGACGCCGGCGGCGGCGAGACGTGGATGGTCACCTACAGCGTGCCGTTCCACCGCGAGCGCAACGGGCGGCGCGAGTTTGCCGGCGTCGTCACCGCCGACGTGCAACTGGATCATCTTTCCGGGATTGTTTCCGACATCAAACTCTACGGTTCCGGTTATGCCTTTCTGATTTCCCGGCGCGGCCAGTACATCTCCTATCCGCAACGCGAGGTCATGTTCCGCGAGTCCATCTTCAGCCGCGCCGAGAAAACCGGCAGCCAACAACATCAAGAGATCGGCCAGCGGATGATCCGCGGCGAGGAAGGCGTCGTCCGTGTCAGTTCCCGCCATCTCGGACGGATGTCGTGGCTGTACTTCGCCCCGGTGCCGTCGAGCGGCTGGTCGGTCGGCATCCAGTTTGCCGAGGACGAAGTGCTCGCGGACCTGCGCGTGATGAACCGCACCGTGCTGGTCATTGGCGCCATCGGCTTCGGGCTGTTGTTTGCCGCCGTGGTGTTCGTCGCCGCCCGCGTCATCGAGCCGATTCGCCAGTTGGCGCAACAAACCCGCGAGATCGCCAAGGGCAACCTCGACCTGCAAATCCCCAGAGTGAACAGCCGCGACGAAGTCGGCGACCTGACGCAATCCTTCGAGAACATGCGCGTCGCGCTCAAGGAATACATCGCCAACCTCGCCCACACCAGCGCCGCCAAGGAACGCATCGAGAGCGAACTGAAAATCGCCCACACCATCCAGCGCAATTTCCTCCCCAAACGGTTCCCGCCGTTCCCGGACAAGCTCCAGTTCGACCTGTACGCCCACCTCGAAGCCGCCCGCGAAGTCGGCGGCGACCTCTACGATTTCTTCCTGCTCGACGACGACCATCTGTTCTTTTCCATCGGCGACGTCGCCGGCAAAGGCGTTCCCGCGGCGTTGTTCATGGCCGTCAGCAAAACGCTGATCAAAGGCGTGGCCGAGCAGAACCTGTCGCCCTCGCAGGTGCTGGAAAAGGCCAACTGCGAACTGGCGCAGGAAAACGACGAACTCATGTTCGTCACCGTCTGCTGCGGCGTGCTCGAACTCTCCACCGGCCGCGTCCGCTACACCAACGCCGGCCACCTCCCGCCGCTGTGGCTGCGGCCCGGCCGGGAGGCCGCGTGGATCGAACTGCCGCGCGGCCTGCTTCTCGGCGTCGAACCCGACTCCCGGTACGAAACGCGCACGCTCACCCTCCAGCCCGGCGACACGCTCCTGCTCTACACCGACGGCGTGACCGAGGCGATGAACATGCGCGACGAATTCTATGGCGAAGACCGCCTTCGCGCCCTCGCCACGCAACACACCGGCGCGGCCCCGAAAGAGCTGATCGCGACCATCACCGAGGCTGTCCAACAATTCAGCAGCGTCGTTGTCTCGCCCAACGACCCGACGATTTCGATGTTGGCGGAGCCCACCGCCCAAAGCGACGACATCACGTTGCTGGCCCTGCGCTACCGGGGTCAAGGCACTGGTCAAACCCGGCAATCTTGAACACTTTCTTGACCGGCGGTTTCATGTTCATGAGCCGGAAATTGTTCGCCTGCACGTTCTTGATGACCATCAGGCAAAGCCGCAGAAACATGGACCCGATAAAGTCCACCCCGTTCAGGTCGAACACCACGGGCAGCCTGGCGGCGTCCACCTTGGCCATCAACTCCGCTTCCATGCGCTGACAGACGGCCGTGTCGAGCGGGCCGGTGAACGAACAAATCAGCCTGCCGTCTTGCTCCTGGAACTGGATCATGATTGCCTCTCAGTAATTGCGGTTGAACGCCGTCTCGATCGCCCGCGCATCGAGCGACTCGTCAAGATACAGGTTCTGGTCGAAATGCGTCAGCCGCTGGTTCTCGCGCCGCCGGGCGATGCGCTGGATGTTGAGCAGGCTGCGGGCGGTCACGTTTTCGGTGGTGATGTTTTTGCCGCCGGTGCCGCAGCCGAGCGTGAAGGAGGGGTTGATCTTGTTGAAGATGCCGCCCACGGCGCCCTGCGAGGAAGGCGTGTTGACGACGATGCGCCCGGCGTTCATCAACAACGCGAACTCCTTGATTTTCTGTTCGTCGTTGGAAAAGATGCTGACCGTGTGCCCGATGCCGCCGTAGAAATTCAGGTCAATGCAGCGGTTGACCGCGCGGTCGAAGTCCTCCACCACGTAGAAAGCCAGGATCGGCGCGAGAATCTCCGAGGAAAGCGGGTACTCCCGCCCCACGCCCTTCAACGGCGCGATCAGCAGCCGCGTTTCGGGCGGCACCGTCAGCCCGGCTTTCTCCGCGATCTCAATGGCGGATTTCCCAACGATGTCCGGGTTCATCAGTCCCTTTTCGCTGTTGTAGGCGACAGCCTCCAGTTTCCTGATCTCGGCGTCGTCAAGAAAGCAAGCGCCGCCTTTCTGGAACTGCGCGATGACCTGCGGAGCGACGCGTTGCTCGACCACGACCGCCTGTTCACTGGCGCAGATCGTCCCGTTGTCAAACAACTTGGAAAGCAGGATTTGCCCGACGGCGAACGGAACGTCCGCGCTCGCCTCGATGAAGACCGGCACATTGCCGGCGCCGACGCCGAGCGTGGGCGTGCCGGAACTGTAGGCGCTCTGGACGAGGCTGCTGCCGCCCGTGGCAAGGATGAGCGCCAGTTTCTGGTGGCTCATCAAGGCGTGGGTTTGTTCGCGCGAAACCTCCGTGAGCCATTGGATGCAATCCTCGGGCGCGTCCTCCTGGAGGGCGGCCTCATAACAGCGGCGCGCCGCCTCGACGCAACAGCGTATCGCTTTTTTGGGAGGACAAATGATGATGGGATTGCGCGTCTTGAGGGCGATGAGGATTTTGAACATCGTCGTCGAGGTCGGATTGGTCACCGGAATGATGGCCAGTATCGGACCCATCGGCTGGGCGATCTCGACGATCCCCTTGTCGGAGTCCTCGGCGATGACCCCGACGGTCTTGAGGCCTTTCATGTCCTCATACACAAATTGGGTGGCCACGACGTTCTTGAGGACCTTGTCCTGCCAGCGACCGATGCCGGTTTCCTCGTGGGCAAGCTTGGCGAGTCTGATTCGGTTATTGAAACCCGCCTCGTAAACGGCGTGGACGATCCGGTCCACCTGCTGCTGGTCAAACTCGCTGAACACCGCCGCCGCGCGCGTGGCATTGTCGAGAAGCGCGTCCACTTCTGCTGGGGTTTCCAAGGGCATGAAAGTTCTTATCACACCTCACCATGCAGAACGCAAGACAAAGCATCGCCTCAATCACGCGCGCTACTCCTTCTCCAAATGCGAGCGCAACGCGGCGGGCATCGGGTGTTCAAGCTGGACGTTTTGCCGGCGGAGCGCGTCGCGTAATCGGTCGGCGGGAACGGCCGTCAAATCCACATTCAACTCCTTCGCCAACGCCGCCGCGGTGCCGGCGGCCTGCCCCAACTGCATCATCGTCCGCGACAGCCGGCAGCTCGACGCCGCGAGCGAACTGAAACTCGACGCGCGGGAGGCCACCAGCAGGTTGCGGAAGCCTTTCGGAACCAGGCAGCGATACGGCACGCCATAAGGTTCAGTCAGCTCGCCGCGGTGTTTCGAGTGGCCGCCGTGGGTGTCCATCATGTGATCGGCCAGACAAACGATGTCGGAATGTTTCTGGCCGCTCAATCCCGCGTACAGGTCGTTTTCGGTGAGCACGTATTCGCCGACGATGCGCCGCGTCTCGCGCACGCCGAGCGCCGGCGCGACCCACGTCAAACGGAACCGGCGAAACTCCTCGGCGTAGTTCTGGAAATGATGCCAGTGGGCGCGCACACGCTTCTGGCACTCAGCCAGCGCGGCGTCGTACCCGAGCCGCATGAACTCCTCGCCCTCCATTGTCGGCAGCATGTTAAGGCTGAGGTCGCCGTTCGGATAGTGGTTGACGCACGCGACGGGGAAACTCTTGCGCCACCAACACGGCACGGCAGCGCCTTCGGCTCGGTGCTCTTTCACCGGCGTGACGCGATAAATCAAGGTGACGCCGTTGACGCGCGCCGTGGCGTTGGTTGGCGCTGTCGGTTCGTTGAACCGGTCGCGCGGTTCCTGCCCGGTCATCACCTGACAACCGGCGGCCACACAGAGCAATCCGTCGCCGGTGCCGTCAATGAAATACCGGGCGCGCAGCTTGTTGCCGTTGGACAATTGAACCGACCGGACGCGGCCCTCGCCCGCGTCGGCGGAGACAAACGCAGTGTTGAGCAGGACGCGACAATGGCCGGTCGCGTCGAGCATGGCGCGCATCGTTTTTGCCATCGCCTCCGGCTCGAATGGCAACCCGTGCCAGCGTTCGCGCCGGTAGGCCGCCGTGTTTGTCTGGCCACGCGGAATGTGGCGCCAAAGGGTGTCGTAGTAGCGGCGGCTGGGGTCAATCACGTTTTCACCACCGGGAAAACGCAACATCTCCCGCTTCGGATCGAACGTGCTCATGTGACGTCCGGGCGTGTAGATCGCGATGGCTTTCGGAATCTTCTTCAACTCCTTGTAGAGGTCGAACGGAATCCCCGTGCCGCCGGCGCCCATCTCCCAGCAGTTCACACCGCCGCGCGTTGACGTGCCGCCGAGACAATCACCTTTCTCCACCAGCACCACGTCGAGACCGAGCCGCGCCGCTGCCAGCGCCGCGCCGAACCCGCCGCTCCCGCCGCCGATCACCGCCACGTCACAATCGTATTCACCAGCCAACACACTACTGGTAAGAGCCACAATCAAAATGGCACGCAAAAAGATGGAGGGCCACGCTCCGTCGTGGCCGCCTTGGGCAAACGGACGCGACGGAGCGCGTCCCTCCAAGATTTGCACACTGATTGGTGCGTGGTAGGGACGAGCCGCCGGCTCGTCCGTCAGTGGGGCGTGATGCGGGCGAGCCGGCGGCTCGCCCCTACCATTGCGGCTTTGTCGCCTTAAAAGAACAGTTCGGAGCAATTTCATTTGATCACTTCTTCTTGGCTTTCGTTGTTTGTTTCTTTTTTACGTAGTCAGGCCACTCGATGCGCTTGCCTTCCGCGCCGGTGAACTGCCACGCGGGCCACGTCGGCGACTCGGCGCGCACTTCGTGATACTTCGCCAGCAACAGCTTCTTCAACTCCGCCAGTTTCGCCGGTTCCGACGCTGCGAGGTCAGTCTTCTCCGCGATGTCGTTGCGAAGATTGTAGAGCGAGAACGTTGCCAACTCGGCTTCCTTGAACAGTCGCTCGTCCTCGTCCGTGATGTCGTTCGTGCGCAGCTTCGGATTCTTGTCGAGCGTGGCGAGAATCTTCCAGTCGCCGACGCGCATCACCACCTTCGGCTCGCTCGACGCGCGATTGAAGTGCCAATACAACGGCGTCGAGCGCGCGACCGTCTTGCCATTCAGCGCCGGCAGGAAGCTCGCACCGTCGAGCTTGCGGTCGCCCGGCGGCTTGATGCCGGCGATGGCGCAGGCCGTCGGCAGGAAATCCACGCCGCAGACCGGCTCGTCGCTGACACTACCGGGCTTCGTCTTTCCCGGCCAGCGGACGATGCCGGGGACGCGGATGCCGCCTTCATAGAGCGAGCCTTTCTTGTCGCGCAACGGCCCGGCGGAGCCGTGCGGATGTTGTGAGGTGATGGCGGGGCCGTTGTCGCTGGTGAAGAGCACGAACGTGTTGTCGCGCAGCTTCCGCTCGTCGAGCGCCCGCATCAACCGGCCGAACGCGTCGTCCATCTGCGTGATGTTGCCGTGGTGGGCGCTGTAGCTCGGATCGTCGGACGGATAGAGCTTGGTGTATTTCGAGTCGGTGGCAATCGGCTCGTGCGGTTCGTGGAAACAGACGTAGAGGAAGAACGGCTTCGCTTGGTCGCGCGCGCCGAGCCAGCGGATGGCCTCGTCCACGACGAGGTGCGCCGAGTAACCTTCGAGCTTGCCGACCTCTTGGCTGTTGCGGACAAAGTTGTCGGGATTGCGGTGGTTCGGCAACGCGTTGTTCTGTGTTGAGAACCAGTGATCGAAGCCGTGGTCGCCCGGTTGCGGCTGTGTGGGTTTGTTGAACTCGCCGTTCATGTGCCACTTGCCGCTGTGGCAGGTCGCGTACCCGGCGCGCTTCAGCAGCGTGGCGATGGTGAGTTCGCTGCGGCGGACGTGAACAGGCGAGTCCTGCGCGATCCAGTTGCGGACACCGACGCGCGTCGGCGTGCGGCCCGTCATCAACGCCGTGCGCGACGGCGAACAATTCCCATGCGCCGCGTAGCAACTGGTCAGTTTCAGTCCTTCGGCCGCGAACTTGTCGAGGTTCGGCGTGTGCAGCGTCTTGTCGCCAAAACAAGCGAGGTCGCCATAGCCGAGGTCGTCGCAGAGAACGAGCACGATGTTCGGTTTGTCTGCCCCGTAGGCAGTGAACACGCACAGGGATGCAAGCAACAACACAACGATGTTTTTCATGGTGTCCTTCCGTTCGATCAACAAAATAGCCGGAGTCAAGCTGGGATGCCAACTACGAAATGCTCAAATCCGGTGCAATGACCGGCTTGCAATCATTCCGCGTTGCGTTATTCTCCGCGCATGAACAACCCATCTTCTCCCTCCATCGGACGCAGGTCATTTCTCGGCACACTTGGCGGCATCGGCGCCGCAGCACTCGTTGGCGGATCGCTTCCGCAGCCTGCCAGCGCCGCACCGCGCAAAGGACGCCTCCGCCAAGGCGTCTGCCTCGGCGTGTTCCGGGGAATCAAACTCGATTTCGAGGGCCAATGCCGCGAGGCCGCCCGGCTCGGCGCGGTCGCCATTGACCTCCAGGACCCCGACAAGTTCCCCATCATGAAGAAATACGGGCTGATCCCGACCGAGGTCCGCGGCGGCAGCGGCATCAAGGCCGGCATCAACGACAAAAAGAATCACGCCGAGATTGACGCGAAGATGCGCGAGGCCATCAACGCCGCAGCAGCAGCGGGCGCGCCCAACGTCATCGTCCTTGCCGGCGACCGGCAGGGCCTCACCGACGAGCAGGGCATGGACAACTGCGTCCTCTTCCTCAACAACATCAAGAAACTCGCCGAGGACAAGGGCGTCACGCTCAGCATGGAGTTGCTCAACAGCAAGGTCAACCACCCCGGCTACATGTGCGACAAGACCGCGTGGGGCGTCGAGCTGTGCAAACGAGTGAACTCCCCGCGTTTCAAGCTGCTCTACGACATCTATCACATGCAGATCATGGAGGGCGATATCATCCGCACCATCCAGCAGAACTTCCAGTACATTGACCACTTCCATACCGCCGGCAATCCCGGCCGCAACGAGTTCGACGAGACGCAAGAGCTAAACTACGTCGGCATCTGCAAAGCCATCGCCGACCTTGGCTACAAGGGCATCATCTCGCACGAATACACGCCCAGCAAGGGCAAGGACCCGCTCGAAACGCTCGAAAAGATGATGAAGATCTGCGAAGTCTGATGGCATCCAAGTCGCGACGCCAATTTCTCGTCAGCCTCGGCGCGTTGTCCGCCGCCCCGGCGGTGCTTGCTGCGAAAACAACGCCGTCGCTTCAACAACTCAGCGCCGACGTGCTCATCATCGGCGGTGGCACGGCGGGGACAATCACGGCGATTCAAGCCGGGCGTCTCGGTGCCCGCACGATACTCGTCGAGTCCGGCAGCCAGCTTGGCGGCACCACGACCACCGCGGGCGTGGATTATCCCGGGCTGTTTCATGCGTGGACGAAACAAGTCATCGCAGGCATCGGTTGGGAACTGGTGACCAAGACCGTCGAGTTGAACGGCGACAAACTTCCCGACTTCAGCCAGCAAACCGCGAAGCAACATTCGCGTCATCAAGTCCGCGTCTGCGGTCCGTTATACGCCGCGCTCGCCGAAGAAGCCTGCCTCAAGGCCGGCGTTCAACTTCGCTACTACGAATTTCCGACCGGCATCGAAGCAGTCGCCGACGGCTGGAAAGTCCGGCTCGCCGGCAAAGGCACGCAGATCGAAGTCGTCGCGAAACAACTTGTGGATTGCACCGGCAACGCGGCGGTTGTCGGCATGATCGGCCTGCCACGCCGGCGCGAGGCGGTCATACAGCCCGGCACGTTGATATACCGTCTCACCGGTTACGACCGGGAGCGCGTGGACGTATCGGCGCTCGAAGCGAAGGCGAAAGAAGCCATCAAAACCGGCGCGCTGTTACGGACTGACATGAACGGCGGCGTGCGCGGGTTTCTCGGCAGCGGCGGCCATAACAACATGCACGTTATGGGCGCCGATTCTTCGACCTCGGCGCTTCACACCGACGCCAATATCCGTGGCCGGCAGGCGGTGTTGCGCATCATCCGTTTCTTCAAGTCGCAGCCCGGCTTCGAGAAACTCCGCATCGAACGTCTCATGGCCGAAACCGGCATTCGCGAGACTTACCGCATCGTTGGCGAAGCCATGATCACTCTGGACGACTACGTCGCTGGCCGCGTGTATCCCGATGCCATTTGCTACGCGTTCTATCCGATTGATCTGCACGACGAGCACGGTGTCCGCCCGGAACCGTTGAAGGAAGGGATTGTCCCGACCATTCCGTTTGGCGCATTGATTCCGAAAGGAAGCTGCAACCTGATGGTGGCGGGGCGTTGCCTGAGCAGCGACCGCCTTGCCAATTCCGCGTTGCGCGTCCAAGCCCCGTGCATGGCGATGGGCCAGGCCGCCGGCGTGACAGCGACGCTCGCGGTCCGGCAATCCACCACGCCGTCGAAAGTGTCGTTGACGGAGATTCGTCGCACGCTGGCCGAGCACGGCGCCATCGTGCCTTCACCATCAGCATCGGGGTTGAAATGAAATCGTGTTTGCTGTAGAAACACCTCCCATGAGCCAACAATACAACAAAGGAATCAAACGCAAACGTCGTCGCCGTTATTTGGAGCGTCGCAAGCAACGCCAACGCAAGCCGCAAGCCGCGCCGGTTGCTCCCGCAAATTAAAACGGTCAACGATTGGCATCGTAGTGGCGGGGCGTGCCTCGCCACTACGATGCGTTTTGGGGAATGGCTGCAAAGGAAAGCCCCGATCCTTCGTATCCGAAGGATCGGGGCTTGGTTAATGTCGTTTTGTAAGAGGTGGGATTACCGCTTGCCAGCTTTTCCGGCGGGTGCTGCGGGTGCTGCGCCTGCTGCATCGGGAGCCGGGGCGTTGGTCTGCGGGGTGAACAGAATCTGGAAGGCCTGCTGCCAGACTTGCGGCGGATAGGTCATCCGCGGAATGTCGCTCCAGTAGCCGTTGAAGGTAGGCGGTTGGGGCGGACGGTAAATCCATGTGTCACCCGTGCGGGTGTCCACGAGGAACAGAATCGAGTTGTCTGCCGGTTCCGTCTTTACAACGACTTGAAACCGTCCGTTGTCAGTGGCCGAGGTCGGCACGGGTGCTCCTGCCGGCGGAGGAGTTTGCGGCGCTTGCGCGCACGAAATCACCGCCACGGTGCCCAACACCAACGCTGCGAGAAGGCTACCACTAAGTACTGTCATACCATGCTTCATTGAATAATCCTTTCTGGGTTGTCTTGCGGGCTGTATGTACTCCGCTCCCCCGTGTCTGTCAAGCGCGCCGTTATACTTTCTTGAACCGCGCCAGCAACGCTTCTTCTGCCTGTTTGTCCCATACCGCATCTCCCAAGGACGTCAACCCCAAGCCTTTGCACGATGGATAAACAAGAATCTTTCCCGGCAACAGGTTCTTTTCGACGGCACGAATACCTTCCACCGCTGCGTCCAAACCACTAATCGCTGCGACCGACAGGTTGGTGTCGAGCCGTCGCGACACCACTTTCGCGAGCACCGCTTTCATGTCCTCCAACACCGACCCGCTGGTGCCGATAAAGTACATTTGCTTGGCGATGTACGCATCAAGATCAATGGCCGCCGTTTTGTCCGCGGGGATGCCGGCGAAGATGTTGATGATGGCGCCCGGCGCGGCGTTTTGCACCGCCTGCGTCACCAAGGCCGGCACGGGGGCCATGATGACGATGTAACGGCACGGTTCTGCGAGTGGTCCCTTTTGGGGGTTGTACGGGTGGAGTGTCACACCATTTTGTTTCGCCACCGGCTCGCAAATCCGTTTGAGCACCGCCAGCCGCTCGTCGTTGAGGTCGCCCGCAAACACCGTCACGCCCGGCAAACCGAGCGACAACACGCGGATCACGTGCATCATGCCCATTGGTCCCGCTGCGCCGACGATATTGACCGTGTCGCCGGGCCGCACCTCGGAGGTGGCGGGAATCGCCGCGAGCGCCGCGTCAACGTCATTGCCGGTGGTGCCGACGATGCGGATGTTGCCGTAATGAACGCGTCCCACCTGCGTCGTCACGGGCCGCCCAAATGTGCCGCCGCACTGGCAGAGCACCAGCAGTCCGTTGACGGCAACGCTGGCAAACAGTTTCTCCACCACCCCCGGGTCGCTGCCGTAGTAAATCACGTCATCGAATTGTCCCGCCGTAATATCGTCCGGCTTGCGGACCACGAGTCGTTTGCCGCCGGGCTTGAGTTCGCGCCGTTGGACTTGGGCGTACGAGTTCTCGACGCACGCCCACGGCTCGACCAGCGCGATGGCCGACGCCGAGATGTCCTCCGGCACCGGCAACAACATGGACTCGCCTTCCGGCGACGTGATCGCCCGCTCGTCCATCAACACGTACTCTTGAAGCGCCCCCTCGAAATTGTAGCCGAACGCCGCGCACGATCCGGGCGTCGGCAGCCAGCGGTAATCGGTCTGCACGAGATATCGTCCGCCGATCTTGGCCTGTTTGACCTTGTCGCCGGCGGCGACGACCCGCACGACGGTTTCGTGGCCGGGCACGGTCGGTTTGGTGCCGGGGCAATAGCTGGGGATCTCGGCGAGCACGTTTTTATCGAGGCCGGCGCTGATCTCGTTCTTGCGGAGGTGGCCGGTGAACTGCTTGAGCAGCTTGAGGTCGGAGAAACAAAGCCCGACCACTTCCACTTCGCACAACACCTGATACGGTCCCGGCGCGGGCACGGGTTTCGATTCGTTCAGCGCAAGCTGGTCGGGGCCGATCAATTGCACGGCTCGTTGGGTTTTCGGAATCATCGTTGCATCCTTTCAATGACCTGTTGGGGTGTGGCCTCCGCCGGCAGGTCGCGCCCGGCGGCCTCGAAGAAATCGTTCTTCGCGGCGGTGGTGGTAAATTTCTTCGCCGCCCAATCGCTGAGATAACCGCTGCCGGCGCATTTCTGGAACAGCGTGTGCGCAGAGACGATGCGCGCGCCCTTCAGGAACAGCGGCAACAGCGGCTTGAGTTCGGCGGTGTCGAAGTTGTCCACGAACTTGTTGCCCGGGCTGTTCATCTCGGTGCCGGCGATGACGGGCAGGTGCTGTTTTTCGGCGAGCGCGGCGACCTCGTAGAGGTTCTGGAGCTTGTGGTCCTTCACGCCCGGCGTGTAGTTGCGGTCGGGGATGATGTTGAGCGCCGCCGCGCCGGTGTTTGTGGCAATGGCGAGCAGTTCCTCCATGGATTGCTCGCCCTCGGAGGTGCCGTCCAGCCACGTCACCATCGGAATCGCGCCGCAGTCCAACATGCACCGGTTCATGTCGGCCATCAGCGGAAACGATTTCTCGTCCGGCTGGACGTAGCCGACGCCGCCCTTCTTCATCATCCGGGCGCGGATCAGGTTCTGCAGCTTTGCGCCTTCCGCTGGCGCGTCGCCGAGTTTTTCCCGCCAGAACGCGGCGCGCGTGGCCGGGTTGGGAAACATCTCGCGCGCCCTGCGCTCGAATGCCTCGCACAAGTGACGCTCGGTGGCGTTGCCTTTCGGCGTCAGCGGCAACACGTCGCGTTCCCAGTCGAGTTGGAGCGGTCTCATGGCGGCGTTGACCCGGCCCAGCATCTCGCGCGTGCGCTGCGCCGCGGCGGCGCGCATCCGGGCAAGAAACGGATGCGGGACGGCCCCGGTGAACCCGGCGCCCATGTGATAGGTGATGCCCGGTTCGCCGGGCGAATTGATGACGCGCGTCTTGAATTCGGGGACGAACACGCGCGATTCGAGCGAAGCGATTCCCTTGACGCCAACAAGCCGGCAGGCTTCGAGAAACTCCTCGACGGCATCAAGCACGTCGAAGTCCACGATGCCGGCGAAACCGAGTCCGTCCTTGCGGGCGAGCCAGGCGAATTTCGTCGGCGAGTAACCGTAGGCGTTGTAGGAAAAGAACGTGTGGCAGTGGACGTTGTGCCGGTCGGTCAAGGCCGGCAGCGTGATCTGGCCGCCGCGCGCAAGGCCGAGCAATTCCAGCAACGCTTCCCGGCGCGCCGCCGGGTTGAAGCTGTCAAGTTGGTGTTCGAGTTGAAGGAGGTGTGTTTCCACAGTGGGCGGAACTTATCGCAAAGCCGCCAGCATTCCAGCAAAAAGAAAACTGCAATAACAAGCGGGACGAGCCGGAGGCCCGTCCCGCTTGAGCGGGTGGTTTGCGTGTTTGGTTATCGGTTCGGCGGCGGTTCTTGTGGCGGGCGTTTGCGTTCGCCGTCTCGCTCGCGGCCGAACGGGGGCCGCGCGCCGGGTTCGCCTTCCGGCGGACCGGGGGGGCGATGAGCTTTTATGAAGTTCTGCAGCTTCTCCTTTTGCTCCGGCGTGAGCACGTTGTTGACGCGGATGAGCGATGTCAGTTGCGCCTTCTTGATTTCGTTCTCGGTGGCCAGCACTTTGTCGAGCTGGGCGAGGGCCATTGCTTCACTCACGCGCGGTTCTCGCAATAATTTGCTCAGGCTCTCCATCTGCTCGCGCAACTTGTCTTGCACCGGCTCAAACCGCTCGCGCGATTTGTCCAGTTCCTCGCGAATGGCGTTTCGTTGCTCCTCTGTCAGGCCAAGCTCCTCGCCGGCCTGAAAGATCAATGGCGGCGGAAACAGGTCCTGCATCATGCGATCCGGCCCCCGCAGGAACGGACGCGGACGTTCCCCGTCGCGCATCTGTTCGGGCGGTCGAGGACGATCTCCGTCGCGCCGCTCGCGTTGTTGGGCGGTGACGAGCGCGTTGCTCAATACCAGCGCGCCCAGGATGATGGTGAGTAGTTTCATGACGACTCCTTTTTTTGGTTAGGGTTGTGTGCCAGAGGACATGGACGAAGTGAGCGGTTCCAACAAGAAATCCGTCGGTGCCGTCCACTCACTGAGGAAAGCAACAGCGGTTGACGGAAGCATTGGCTGCGGTTTCTCCGCGTGCGGCCACCAGAACACGCCCGCCGCAGCGATCAACGCCGCGCAGGCACCGGCGGCGATGGGCAGCAGCCACGGCATTCGCGCTGGCTGTTCCGCGCGCGTCATGGCGGCCTGCCACGTTCGCTGGAACGAGGGCGCGCGCTGCTGGTCGGCGGCGCGTTGTTCAGAGAACAAGTGCTGGATCGGATTGTCGGGATCGTGCGGGTTCATGGGAGACCTCCGCTTGTTGGAGCCATGCGCGCAGGCGTTGTTTGCCGCGCGTGTAGTGGGTGCGGGCCGTGCCGGCGGACACGCCGAGGACTTCGGCGGCCGCCTCGATGCTGAGTTCCTGGTAGAACACCAGGTGCAACACCTCGCGCTGCCTCTCCGGCAACACGGCCAGCGCCTTGGCGAAGGCGGCTTGTCGCTGTTCGCAGTCAAGCGCGTCGCCGAACGCTTCCTCGTGGACGCGGTCGGATTGCAGCGCGCCAAACGCGGCGAGCCTGAGCCGCCGCAGCCAATGTCGCCGGCGTTCATCGGCGGCGGTGTGCCGGATCACGGCGAACCACCACGTCTTGAACGACGAACGACCGTCGAAGCGGGCGCGGCCTTGCAACACCTTCAAGCAGGCGGTCTGCAAGACATCTTCCGCCGCCGCCGGATCGCGTCCGCAACACGCCAGCGCCCAGCCGTACCCGGCGGGGTGAAGCTCGGCGAGTTGTGATCGCGTGGTGTTGTCGTCCATGGCCACTCTGGCTGTTTGGTTCAACCCTTCGTCGTCTTCCGCAGCGAAGTATATGACAGCGTCACGCAGACGCAGGTACAATCGGCTCGGCTGGTCTCGGCGCTTCGCGCTCCAGAATTTCCTCGGTCAACTGGCGATACGCCCACGCGGCGTAGGAACTGGGATCGTATTTCGTGATCGGCTTGCCGAAGCTCGGCGCCTCGGCCAGACGCACCGTGCGCGGGATGGACATCTTGTACAGCTTCGGCCCGAAGTGTTTCTTGACTTCTTCCAACACCTGCTGCGCGAGGTTGGTGCGCCCGTCGAACATCGTCATCACGATGCCGCTCAACTCCAGCCCCGGATTCGCGCCGCTATCGTGAATCTGTTGGATGACGCGCATGATGACCGCAAGGCCTTCCAGCGCGAAGTACTCGCACTGAATCGGCACCACGACCCGGTCGGCGGCAGCCAGCGCGTTCATCGTCAGGATGCCGAGCGACGGAGGACAATCCACCACGATGATGTCGAACTGGCCGGAGTCGTGAATGGGTTGGAGCGCGAGCCGGAACCGGTGCAGATAATTTTCCGCGCGTGCCACGTCCACCTCGGCCACGGCGAGGTCAACCTCGCTGGGGATCATGCTGAGGTTTTCGATGCCGGTCGGCTGGATGGACGCCGCCAGTTCCGCGCCGCCGAGCAACGCCTGATAGACGCTGCCGCCCTCGAGTTTCTGGAGACCGAGCGCGCTGGTGGCGTTGGCCTGCGGATCGAGGTCCACGAGCAACGTGCGTTTCCCGAGTTCGGCCAGGCACGCGGCAACGCTGACCGCCGTGGTGGTTTTCCCGACACCGCCTTTTTGGTTGGCAAACGCAATCGTCCGCGTGTTCATTCCCGCCGCTTATAGCGAATCGCTCCGCCGTCCGCAATGTCAAATCCGCCCCTGAGTTTTGTGATTGGGATTGAGAATGGGTTGTCGCGACGCGAAGTGTTGCGTTGGGGGGAGAGGTTCGAGTATCTTGGATGCCATGAGCAAACCGATTCGTGTGATTCAGTGTGGTCTGGGCGACATCGGGCGCCGCGCGGCGCGATTGGTGTTGGAGAAATCGTCGCTGCGACTGGCCGGCGCGGTGGACCCGCGTTTCGACGGACGCGACCTCGGCCGCGTGCTCGAACTGGACCGCGCACTTGGGATCCGCGTCAGCGACAAGTTGTCCGCCGTGTTGGCAACGACGAAGGCCGATGCGGTGCTGCATTGCACCGGTTCGACCTTCGCCGGCGTGCACGGGCAGTTCGCGGAAATCATCCGCGCGGGTCTGCATTGCGTCTCGTCCTGCGAGGAGGCGATGTTCCCCTTTTACCGCGAGCCGAAACGGGCGGCGCAACTGAACCGGCTGTGCGCGCGCCACGGCGTCAGCGTCCTCGGCACGGGTGTCAATCCGGGATTCGTGATGGACACGCTCGCGACCATTGCCACGGCCGTCTGCCGGCGCGTGGACGCGGTGCGCGTGTTGCGCGTGGTGGACGCGGGCACCCGGCGCGAAGCGTTGCAGCGCAAGGTCGGCGCGGGGTTGTCGGAGAAAGAGTTTCGGAAGCGCGCCAAGACGCGGCAGATCCGGCACGTCGGGTTGGGCGAGTCGCTTGTGTTCATCGCGGAAGCGTTGGATTGGGACTTGACGAAGGTGGACGAAACGATTGCGCCGGTCTTGTCGGAAAAAACAATACGGACAAAGCACCTGACCGTAACCAAAGGCCAGGCTGCCGGCGTCCGGCAGGTGGCAACCGGCTGGCGTGACGGGCGGAAGGTGTTGGAGTTGGAACTGCACATGTACGTCGGCGCAACAAAACCGCGCGACGAGGTCACGGTGAACGGTATTCCGCCGATGCGTGTCGTGGTGGAAGGCGGCACCCCCGGCGATGAGGCGACGCCGGCGATTTTGGTGAATTGCCTGCCGCGCGTGATGGAGGCCAAACCGGGACTGCACACGATGTTGACGATCGGGCTGCCGCGCGCCATTCTGTAGGCCGACTCTGTGAGTCGGCGTCAATCATGCCAAACATTGTCTATTTTGATCTGGAGACGCAGAAGAGCGCCGCGGAAGTTGGCGGCTGGAACCGCAAGGCCGACATGAAAATGTCGGTCGGCGTGACCTTCAGCACCGCATCGGGCGAGTATAAGATTTACGACGAGGCGCACGTGCAGGACCTCATCAAGCAGTTGATGCGCGCCGATCTCGTCGTCGGGTTCAACATCCTGAACTTCGACTACACGGTGCTCAGCGGCTATTCCCCGTTGGACATCGCGCAGACGCCGACACTCGATCTGATGGCAGACCTCGAAGCGAAACTCGGCCACCGGCTGTCGCTCGACGCGGTGGCGAAGGCGACGCTCAACGCGCCGAAGATCGCCGACGGGATGCAGGCGTTGCGCTGGTGGAAAGAGGGCAAGCTGCTGGAGATTGCCGAGTACTGCTGTTTCGACGTGAAGATCACGAAGGACGTCCACGAGTATGGCCGGGCCAAGGGCGAAGTGTTCTACGTTGACCGGCTCGGCCAGAAAAAGTCCGTCAAGGTCAAGTGGTAAATCCCCCCGATGCTGATGCGGAGTTGATGTTGCGCGTGCGGCGCGGCGACCGGGCCGCGTTCCGCGACCTGGTCGAGCGCCACCAGCGCGGCGTCATCCAGACCATCTACCGCGCCATCGGCGACTCGTGGGAGGCCGAGGACCTCGCGCAGCGCGTGTTCGTGCAGGTCTGGCGCTCGGCATCGCGCTACGAGCCGACGGCAAAATTCACAACGTGGCTGTTCACCATCGTCCACAACGTCATCTTCAACGAACGCCGCCGGCGCGCCCGACGCAACGCGGAATCCCTCGACGCGCTCGCACAACCGGACGAGGACACCGAGACGTTCGGCACACAGTTTGCCGACGCGGCCTCGCCCGACCCCGCGCGCGCCGCCGCCGAACGTGAGTTGCAGGCGCGCATCAGCGCGGCGATCCGCCGCCTGCCCGACAACCAGCGCACCGCCGTCGTGCTCTGCCGGTTCGAGGGCTTTTCCTACGAGGAAATCGCCAAGGTGCTCCGCTGCTCGGTGCCGGCGGTGAAATCGCTGTTGCACCGGGCGCGGGAGACTCTCAAGGAACAGTTGAAAGGCTGTTATTGACGAAACCTTTTCCCCAAACCGGTGTTGAATGAAAGCGAGACCACAATGAACTGCCAGCAGACAAAAGCGAATTTCGACGAGCGGCTCGACAATCAGCTCGATCCGTCGAGTCGCGTGGCATTCGACACGCACGTGAACGGCTGCCCCGGCTGCGCCGCCGAATGGCGTGCGTACTCCGGCGCATGGACGTTTGTTGGACAACAAGTCGCCCCGAAACCGTCGGTCGGTTTTGCCGAGCGCACGTTGCGGCGGCTGGATGAAACGATGCCGACACAATCCCGTTTCTGGTTGGCGCCGGTGTGGCGCTGGGCGATGGCAGGAACTTTGGCGATAGCAATGACCGCCGGCGGCTGGTTTGGCTGGCGAGTCCAAGACACGCGCCAAGCCGAGGTCCAAGCGGAAACCTATGCCATGGCGCAACAGGACCGATTGGAAGATTTCGATGTCGTGGCCGCGCTCCATTTGTTGAGTGGAGACAGCCCATGAGGAAACTGAAGACGTTCACTATCATGCTCGCCGCGCTCCTGCCATCAGCCGGTTACGTCTTGGCGGAACGTCCTGCGCCCGATGAGGCACAATTGAATCAGAAATGGGACGCACTCTCGGCGCGCGACAAGGCGTCCGCATTGCGCTTCCACCAGACATTCCGCCAGATGCCGGCCGAAGAACGCAAATTCATCAACGACCGCATCGAGCGGTTCATGCAGATGCCGGCCGACGAACGCCGCAAGCTGAAGGAAAACAACGAGCGCTGGAAAAAAATGCCGCCCACGGAACGCCAGCAGGCGCGCGAGCAATATGAGCAGCGCCGCAAGGAATTTGAAGCGAAATGGCGACAGGAACACCCCGGCGAAGAGCCGCCGCCCTTCCCATTTCACAAGTCCAAACGCAATTTGGCTGCGCCCACGAACAACAGTTCGGAAAGCGCAGTGCCAAAAAACAACAAACAACCCCAAAAGGAGTCAAGACCATGAAGTGCCGTATTATCGTTACCGCAATCGCAGTGGCGTTGATCGCCAGCGTCAGCGCATTCGCCGCGAAGGGCGAAGGCAAAGCCAAAGGCGCCGGCGGCCTGTTGCCACCGCCGATCGTCGAGAAACTCTCGGCGGAACAGAAGACCAAGTATGAAGCCCTCTGCGAGAAAGCCAAGGGCGCCAAGGGCGACGAAGCCAAGATGAACGAACTCAAGAAAGAAGCCAGGGCTCTTCTTACCCCCGAACAGAAAGCTGAGATGCAGAAAGCCGGTGCCGGCAAAGGCAAGGGCGGCAAGAAGAAATAGTAACCCTACAGTCGTCTAAACCGCGCGACAAACGTTGCATCCTGACCGTCGCGTGGTGGAAACGTAGAGCGCGTCGCGTCGAGCGCAAACTCCGGGTGAGAATCCCGGAACCGCTCCGCGACGCGTTCGTTTTCCTCCATCTCCAGACTGCACGTGCCATAGACCAACACCCCGCCCCGCCGCGTCAACCGCGCCCCCGACGCCAGCAACTTCTCCTGTACAAACGCCAGCCGTCCAATCTCCGCCTCCGTCAACCGCCACCGCAAATCCGGCCGCCGCCTCATCACCCCCGTGTTCGAGCACGGCGCGTCCACCAGCACCCGATCAAACATCTCCCCGCGCAAACATTGTTCCGGTTTTGTTCCGGAACACGCCAGCGTCGCCACAATCGTCACCCCAAGTCTCCGGCAATTCTCGCCGACCCGCCCGAGCCGTGACGCCGACACATCCATCGCCACGATCCGGCCCCGGTTCTCCATTCGTTGCGCTGCGTAAGTTGTCTTCCCGCCCGGCGCCGCGCACAAATCCAGCACTGACTCCCCTGGCTGCGGATCCAGCAAGTCCACCGCGACCAAGGTGGATGGGTCTTGCACGTAATACCGGCCGGGATTCGCAAAAAACTTCGGCGCGTCAATAACCCGGTAGCACAATGGATGAAGCGTTGTCGGTTCCAGCACATCCGGCCACGGTTGGCTGCCGCGCACATAAACCGGCGGAGGCTGATTGTTCCACGCGCACAACTTCTCCGTCATTTCCTGTCCCCATCGCGCTGCCCATCGTTCCCAGAGCCACTGCGGATGCGACCAAAACACCCACGGCTCCGTCTCCCTCGTTGACCGTAATAATGCTACATATGTAGCATTATTACGGTCAGCCGTCCGGAGGATTGCATTGACGAATTTCGCTTCCGCAGCGCTCGACCGCTGTTTTGCCAGCGCCACCGTCTCGTTCACCGCTGCGTGCGGCGCCGTCTTCAAAAAGAAAAGCTGGTAAAGACCGAGCTTGAGAAGATTGCCCACAACGGTGCGCGGCGCTTTCGCAGCCAACTTCGACACCAGAAACTCCAGCGCCATCTTCTGCCGAAGACAGCCGTAAAACAATTCCGTCGCCAGCGCGCGGTCCGGTCCCGACAACGCCGCCTTGGCGAGCTGCTCGTCGAGCAACTCGTCCGCCAGCCGGCGCGCGTGCGGCCAGCGCTCCAGCAATTCCAAGGCGACTTCGCGTGCGTTCACGCCTGCACGTTACACAATTCAGCGCGCAACGACAACCACCCGCAACCCGGAGTCAATGAGGCGATTCGACGGTTCGAGGTTGACGCGGAAGGAGGATCGGCAATTCGCGGCACTGCGGTCCCACGAGCCGCCTCGCAACACGCGCAATGACCCGGAGGACAACCCCACCGGATCGGTGGCCGCTTTCGAATCGTAACTTCCATACCAATCCTCACACCATTCCCAGACGTTGCCGTGCATGTCATAGAGCCCCCACGCATTCGGCTTCTTCTCACCCACGGGATGCGTCTTTCTATCGGAGTTGCTGTCGAACCAGGCGTACTCGCCCAACCCCCCGGCATCATCACCGTAACAATACTCGGCGGCGCTCCCGGCGCGGCAGGCGTATTCCCATTCCGCTTCCCTCGGCAACCGAAACACATGCTCCGGCACTTTCTCCTGCACCTTGCGCAAGAAGACCTGACACTCTTCCCAACTCACGGCAACAACCGGTTTCTTTGCCAACAGTTTGGCAGACTTTGATTGCGTGGCCCCGCTAAAACTGAAAAGCCTGGGATTGCGGGTCATGACAGCATCCCACTGCTCCTGCGTGACCTCATGCTTGCCCATGTAGAACGGCTTGGTGATTGTCACTTGATGCGTTGGCTTCTCATCGGTTTCACCTTTCTTCGACCCCATGGTGAAATCACCGGGACGGATGAGCACGAACTCCATCTTCACGTCGTCCCCGAGATTGACAGTCAGTTGATCCTGCAACTGGCCCGATCCTTGGCCGTAACTCTCCCGCCCGCCAATGCTCGTGAGCAGTACGACAATTCCAATGATGACGGCAATCGCATAATGTTTCATCGTGGCTACTCCTGTTCCGGTTGCGGAAATAAGATACGTGCCAAGTCGCAACCCGTACAAGCCCAAAGTAAACAGAACAAAGCTGCGCGGGAGTTTCCCGTAGCAAAACTCTCGCATCTTTTGCCGGAATAGTCTAACGTGTGGACGCAAATTCTTATGCCATCCGCCCCCAACATTCTCGCCATCGTCGGCCGGCCCAACGTCGGCAAGAGCGCGCTCTTCAACTGCATTGCCGGGTGCCGCATCGCCATCGTGCACGAGCAGGCCGGCGTCACGCGCGACCGCATCAGCGCCACGGCCCGCTGGCACGACAAGACCTTCGAGGTCATTGACACCGGCGGCATCGCCTTCATGGACGACGAAAAAACCGGCGATCTCCTGGCGGCGGCCACGCGGCAGCAGGCGGAGATCGCCATCGAAATGGCCAACGCGGTCCTCCTCGTCGTGGACGTCACCGCCGGCGTGACGCCGCTGGACCGCGAGATCGCCCGCAAACTGCGCGCCAGCGGCAAGCCCGTGTTCCTCGCGGTGAACAAGGTGGACAACGATGCCCGCGCGCGCGGTGTGGACGAGTTTGCGGAACTCGGCTTCGACCCGCTGTTTCCCATCGCCGCCATCCACGGCCTGAATGTCGCAACGCTCGTGGCCGCCGCCACCGAAGATTTCCCCGCAGCCATGGCCGGCGAATCCGCGCCGCCGACCCGCCTCGCCATTGTCGGCCGGCCCAATGTCGGCAAGTCCTCCCTCATCAATTCGATTCTCCAAAGCGAGCGCACCATCGTCAGCGAAATTGCCGGGACCACGCGCGACTCCGTGGATGCGCCGTTCACGCATGGCGAGAAGCCGTACATTCTCGTGGACACCGCCGGCCTGCGCCACCGGCGCAAGATTGCGTCCTCCGTGGACCAGTTCGGCTTGATGCGCGCCGAGCGCAGCATTCGCGAGTGCGATGTGGCGGTGCTCGTGCTCGACGCGATGGACGGCGTCACGAAACAGGACAAGAAAATTGGCGGACAGATTTCGGAGGCGAACCGGGCGTGCGTGATCCTTGTCAACAAGTGGGACCTCGCCGCGGAGGAGGAACAAAAAGGGAAGAGGGAAGAAGGAAGAGGGAAGAAGCCGAAAAGTTTTCGCCAGGAATATGAAGAGGCATTGCGCAAGGAGTTGTTCTTCCTCGACTGGGCGCCGGTGTTGTTTGTGTCGGCAAAGACCGGCAAGAATGTTGCGGACCTGTTCCGGCAGGTCGCGCTCATCGAAAAGGAAATGGGCCGTCGCGTGGAGACGCCGGAGTTGAACCGGCTGTTGTCGCGCGCGATGCAATCCTACCCGCCGCCCATCGTGGGCGGACGGCGGTTCAAGATCTATTACGCATTCCAGAAGCCGGGAACGCCGCCGATGTTCACGTTGTTTGTCAATGACGAGCAATGTTTGACGCCGCATTACAGGCGGTTTCTGGTGGATCGGATTCGGGAGGCGCTGGGTTTTCACGGCTGTCCCGTGCGTTTTCAACTGCGCCAGCGCGCCCGCCGTCGGTTTGTCCCGGGGTCGGGAGAAAAAAAGTTGCGTTCCGAAGAAGATTTTTCTTGAAACCACAACTAATGGTGTTATACGGTCGCGCTCGTCGCAATTACGTGGGGTGGGGAACCTCGTCGTTTGCCATCTCTTTTGACTTCATTTTAACCGGCGCGCCATGTGCGCGAGGAGGGAATCGTGATTATAGCAAAGCAGAGTACGGGGAGCCTTTCCGTGAACAAGGCTAAACAAGGACGCAAGGAGTTTGCAGGAGACGTTGCCGCCGCCAATGGCGCCGGCAACGGGAAGCGGAATAAACGCATCGCACAGGCTGCGCCGAAGAAAAACGGCCTGACGGTGCCGCGCGTGTTCAGTCAGTCAGGCGTTCATCCGTTCGATGAATTGGAATGGGAACTCCGCACCGCTGAAATCACTGACGACACGGGCAAGGCGATCTTCCGCCAGGAAAACATCGAGGCGCCGCGCCATTGGTCGGCGCTCGCCACCAAGGTCGTTGTCTCAAAGTACTTCTACGGCGAGAACGGAACGGCGGAGCGCGAGCGGAGCATCAAGCAGTTGATCCATCGCGTGACGCGCACCATCGCCGACTGGGGCAAGGCTGACGGTTATTTCGCCAGCGAGAAGGACGCGGAGACGTTTTACCACGAGTTGACCTGGCTGTGCGTGAACCAGCACGGCTCGTTCAATTCGCCGGTCTGGTTCAACTGCGGGCTGCATCACATCTACGGCATCGGCAAAAACAGCGGCGCCGGCAATTTGCATTGGGACAGGGCGACCAGGAGCATCAAACAGGCGCCGACCCAGTATGAATTCCCGCAATGCTCCGCCTGTTTCATCCAGTCGGTCGGCGACACGATGGAAGACATCATGGAACTCGCGCGCAGCGAGGCGATGCTCTTCAAGTACGGCAGCGGCACCGGCACCGATCTCTCGACGTTGCGCAGCAAGCGCGAAAAACTTTCCGGCGGCGGCCGCCCCAGCGGCCCGATGTCGTTCCTGAAAGTGTACGACTCGATTGCCAGCGTCGTGAAATCCGGCGGCAAGACGCGCCGCGCGGCGAAGATGAACACGTTGAAGTGCTGGCACCCGGACATCAAGGAGTTCATCGAGGCCAAGTTGAAGGAGGAGCGCAAGGCGTGGTCGTTGATCGAGCAGGGTTACGCCGCCGACCTCAACGGTGAAGCCTACGCGTCCGTCGCGTTCCAAAACGAGAACCTCACGGTGCGCGTGAGCGATGATTTCATGCGCGCGCTGCTTGACGACAGGGATTGGACAACCCGCTGGGTGACCAACCCCAAGAAAGCGGGACCGGTCTACCAAGCCCGCGAGTTGATGCTGGGCATCGCCGAGGGCACGTGGACGTGCGGCGATCCCGGTTGCCAGTACGAGGACACGATCCAGCGCTGGCACACCTGCAAAAACACCGCGCCGATCAACAGTTCAAACCCCTGCAGCGAGTACATGTTTCTCGACGACTCCGCCTGCAACCTCGCCTCCATCAACCTGATCAAGTTCCTGCGCGAAGACGGCTCGTTCGACATCGAGCGATTCAAGGCGGCGGTGGAGATTTTCATCACGGCGCAGGAAATTCTCGTGGATCATTCCAGTTATCCCACTGAGAAGATCGCGCTCAACAGCCATCTGTTCCGGCCGCTTGGCCTCGGCTATGCCAATCTTGGCTCGGTTCTCATGGCGCTCGGCCTCCCGTACGACAGCGACGAGGGCCGCGCCATCGCCGGCGCGCTCACCGCCATCCTGCACCTGCACGCCTACACACAGTCGGCGCGCCTTTCCGAGAAGATGGGCACCTTTGATGGATTCGCCGCCAACCGCGAGCCGATGCTTCACGTCATTGAAATGCACCGCGACGCCGTCAAGCGCATCCACGTCAGTTGTCCGGACGCGTTGCGCGCTGCGGCGCAACGTTGCGGCGACGAAGCCGTCGAACTGGGCCGGCGCTACGGCTACCGCAACGCCCAAGTCACCGTGCTCGCCCCCACCGGCACCATCGGGTTCATGATGGACTGCGACACGCTCGGCATCGAGCCTGACATTGCGCTGGTCAAATACAAAATCCTGGCCGGCGGCGGGATGCTCAAGCTTCTCAACCGCACCGTACCGATGGCGTTGCGCAAACTCGGCTACAGCGACGCCGAGATCGAGGCGATTGACAAGTTCATCGAGGAACACGACACCATCGAGGGCGCGCCCGGCCTCAAGGACGAGCACTTGGCGGTGTTCGACTGCGCGTTCCGTCCTGCCAAGGGCAAACGCAGCATCCACTACATGGCGCATCTGCGGATGATGTCGGCGGTGCAACCGTTCATCAGCGGCGCCATCTCCAAAACGGTCAACATGCCGCAGGAATCCACCGTCGAAGACATCCTGCAGACGTACATCGAGGGGTGGAAACTCGGCCTCAAGGCCGTTGCCATTTATCGCGATGGCTCCAAGCGCAGCCAGCCGTTGAACACCTCCAAGGCCAAGGCGTCCGACGCCAAGGCCGAGGCACAGGCGGCCCGGCATGAAATCGAACAGTTGAACCAACGCATCCTCGAACTCGAAAAGGAAATCCAGGAACTTCGCCTGCGCGAAGCAACGCCGATGCGCCATCGCCTGCCCGACACGCGCCGCGCGATCACCCACAAGTTCGAGATCGCCAAGCATGAAGGCTATATCACGGTTGGCCTGTACGAGGACGGATCGCCCGGCGAACTGTTCATCACCATGGCGAAGGAAGGCTCCACCATCGGCGGACTGATGGACACCATCGGCACGCTGGTCAGCCTCGCCTTCCAGTATGGCGTTCCGCTCGACACGCTCGAGAAAAAGTTCGCCCACCAACGGTTTGAGCCGAGCGGGTTCACCAAGAACCCGGAAATTCATTACGCCAAGTCCATCATTGACTACCTGTTCCGTTGGCTGGCCTGCCAGTTCATCCACGGCTATCGCGAAGAGAACTCCGAGGCAAAACAGCCCGAGTTGCCGCTGCCGGAAATCATCGAGCACGAGAAGAAAGTGCTCAACAAACCAGTGCAAGACCTCGAGCAGACGGGCGACACGCCGGTGGCGGCTCCCGCTGAGCCGCAACGCCGCAACGCCGGCCTCTCCGCGGTCCGTCAACTCAACCAGACCGTCCAGCATTTCATGCAGGACGCGCCGCCTTGTGACATTTGCGGCGCGATCACCGTTCGCAACGGCTCCTGTTACAAATGCCTGAACTGTGGCGCCTCGATGGGGTGCTCCTGACGGTTGGCGCCGCGTCAGCGGGCGTGGAATAACTGGAAGTCGTCAAAGTCTGCCAGTGCGGTTCCTTCGCCGGTCGTGGCAATCGTGATTTCGGCCTTGACCGCCTGGCTTGGCGCAGTGGCCTTTATGGTGAACTCCTTCCACTGCTTCGCGCCGGCGGGAATCTCCACGCTGTTCTCGATGGCCAGCCCTTCTGCATTGATGAATTGCAGGGACACCGTTGCGCCTTTGCCGGACACGATGCGCGCCCAGAACCGGCACTCGTAGGCATCGCCCGGCACAAATGGGAAGGCGCAACTCACAATGGTGTTGCGTTGCTCGGAATCATCCGCCGCGCGCAGGCCGCGCTTGCCGGAGCGCGCCGCATCGGTCATCGCGCGGACCAACCCGGCCGCCTGCACAATCCTCCAGCCTTCCAAGGCCTTCTCAAACCCCGGATTCGCCAATGTCACCTCAACAAACTCTTTTGCCGCGACAGGCACCGGCGGCGCGGGCGTTGGTTGTGCGGGAGCGTGTGTCGTTGCCGGCGCAGGCGCTTCTTGTTTCCCCGGTGGCGGCGACCGGTGGAACCACCACCAAGCAAGGCCAATGACGGCTCCGATGAGGAGCAGCCAGAACACCATGTCCATGATGGAGACCCGCGGTTTCGGCTCCTCTACTTTTGGGACTTGCTTATGCGAAACGGGAAGGTTGGCGTGCGATGGAAGATGGTGGATCTCTTCTGTCCCGGGGCGGGGCGGCGCGCCGTGTGGAATGACACGTTCCTTGCGCGGATTGTCAAACTTGACCGCTGCGCCGCAATACGGACACGCTGCCACACCACTCCTGCCGTCGTGTTCGACGTTGAATTGGTTGCCGCAACTGGGACAAGACACTTCTGTTTCCATATTGCCTCATTCGCCCGCGTCGGCCCACATCCTACCCGACGAGAATCAATTCCGCAACGATTGAATCGGCGCGGGAATCCGCCCGCCAAACCGCACAAACGCAGCGCTCGCGCCCGTGTTCCGAATGTCCATCACCGTCGCCGAACCGAACAACCCGCCAAACTCGACGAAGTCGCCCGCGTTCGCGCCCGGCACGGGAATCAGCCGCACGCCGGTCGTCTTATTGTTGACGACGCCAATGGCCATCTCGTCGGCGATGATCGCCGCAATCGTCTCCGCCGGCGTGTCGCCGGGAATCGCGATCATATCGAGACCGACGGAACAGACACTTGTCATCGCCTCCAGTTTTTCCAGCGTCAGATAACCTTTTGTGGCAGCGTCGGCCAGCGCGGCGTCTTCACTCACCGGAATGAACGCGCCGCTCATGCCGCCGACGGAACTCGATGCGAACGCGCCGCCTTTCTTCACGGCGTCGGTCAACATCGCCACGGCAGCGGTCGAGCCGGGCGCGCCGACCTTCTCGATGCCGAGCGTGTGCAGAATCTCGCCAACGCTGTCGCCAATAGCCGGCGTGGGCGCCAGCGAGAGATCCACAATGCCGAACGGGATGCCAAGCTCCGCAGCGACTTCGCGCCCGATGAGTTCGCCGACGCGCGTGACGCGGAAACTGGTGATTTTGATTTCCTCGGACAAGTCGCCCAGCGTCAACGGCCCCCCAAGCTGGATCCGCCGGCGCAACGCGCTGCTGACAACGCCGGGGCCGGACACGCCGATGTTGATGGTCGCTTCCGTTTCGCCGTCGCCGTGATAAGCGCCGGCCATGAACGGGTTGTCCTCAGGAATGTTCGAGAAGATGACGAGCTTGGCGCAGCCGAACCCGCGTTGCGCCGCGGTCGCCCCGGCAATTTTCAACACGATCTCGCCCATCTGGCGGACGGCGTCCATGTTGATGCCGGCGCGGTGGCTGGCGACGTTGACGGAAGCACAGACGCGCTGCGTGGACGACAACACCTGCGGCAGGCTCTCCATCACCACGGCGTCGCCGCCGCTGATCCCCTTCTGAACGAGCGCCGTGAAACCGCCGACCAGATCAATCTGACATTCCTTGACGGCCTCATCGAGTGTGCGCGCCACTTGCAACGCCGCGCCGAGTCCATGTCCCGCCAGCAAATGCGCCGCCGGTGAAATGGCCAATCGTTTGTTCGTGACCGGGATGCCGTATTTGCCGCCGATCCGGTCACAAGTGCGGACAAGGTTCGCCGCCCGGCGGATGATTTTCTCGCGGAGTTTGCGGCAAACATTGTCCACGCTCGACGCCGCGCAATCGTTGACGTTGAGGCCGAGCGTGACAGTGCGCACGTCGAGGTGCTCGGCGTGCAGCATCTGGATCGTCGAAAGTATTTCATCAGTGCGAAGCATGAGGACAACATTCTAGGGATGAAGCCGGTGCGAGACAAGCACCGAAATCGGCCTTCATCATCGTCCGGTAGTGTCTTTATTTGCCATTTGGAGGGACGCGCTTTGTCGCGTCCGTCCAGCTTGACTGTGAACCCGGTTTTCGGCAAGATGCGCCCCGAAAGGAAAGGAAATGCACCGAGAGGAAAATTTCGCAAGCGTTGCCGATGCTTTGGCTCGTCAGTCAAGGTTTGGGACTCCCCCCTTACCTCCCCTGCTGGCGCCGATTCGAAGCCCCTCTGAAAAGCAATCATGCCGGTTCTGGCTACAAGGAAACCGTTCAAAAGATGGACGAGTTCCTCACCTCGCTCGGCTACCTCAAGTGACCGGCTTCTGTGCTGCCACCACTAAGCCCGCCTTCTACCTCGACAACTTCTCGCTGATCGTCACGCAGCCGTGAGGTGGAGATTGGCTGGTTGCCTTAATGGCTAAGGTCAGCCACCGCTACACCGTTTGTTGGGTCCCCAGCCTTTATACTTCGGTTTGTGTGTGTGGAACCGAACGCGCTCGCGTAATCATCTGCTCTACGTCAGGCACGGTGTTTATTGGGACAAGTCGAATATTGGGGTGCGTGCGCTCAAACACTCTGAATATTTCGTCGGCAAATGCTGGCCCGATCGTATCCACGCGAGCGAAGTCAAACAGCACAATAGCAAAGCGATCAACCCTAGCGAGAAGCCGCTTCGCTTGCGAACGAGAGATCAATTGTTCAGCACCGTGCTGAGCCATTCGCACCGGGACGACAGTCTTGGTGAAGCCGTAGTCATGCTCTTCGAGTGCGAAGTAATCAAACACTTCTTTGGTAGTACGAGCACTCTTATTTGCCAACATCATAAATACTGCAGTACCAGTATCAGGCCTTTCGCGTTGGGAAATCCAGTCTTCCTCTTCTTCATGCTTGTGGCTGAAATATACATCGCCAGAGAGAATCGCAAAATCGTCAAGCATTCGTGACGTGAAAAAGATCCCCTCGCCCGTATGTCGTGCTGGGTCCGTAGTTAGTTTTCCCTTGGCGAGTTCCAGCACCGCATGTCTTTCATCATCGAGATTGCAGGCTTGTTTAATCTTCCGAAAAATACCTATGCCATCATCCCAAACGACGATCTCTGTCACCGCAGCATTCTGTTTCACGCGCACGGTCATCATGGTGCCATCGGAGTGGTCAATGGCATTGTTGACCATTTCGCTCACGCAGTATTGCCATATGCTAACAACGTTGGACGGTAGATGTGCAATGAAGGGAGATATTTTGTCACGCCACACAACGTCTTCCTCCAAATTCTTGATGGGGAATTGGAATGATTCCTCTCGTAGAAGTGGGAGTTCATAACGCCGCTGATTTGTATTCCCAGTGGCTACAATCTGTCCCTTATCGATCAACTCTTGCAGGTATCTACTGACCGCTTGGCGCGTTATACCGAACTTGTCGCAAACAATTCGGACTAAATCGTCAGAATGGTGAGGAACCTTCTCGATAAGGAACGCTATTATTTCCTCACCTCGGTTTGTGTGTTCGTTGTTCATCGATGTTGCTATTGTCAACATACTACGAGTCTATTGTCAACACAGAAAGTGCTCATTGTCAATATGAGCGGCGCGCATTGTCAACGCGACAGAATGGATGGTAGGGTGTTAAATTAAGACCAGATAGAGACTGACGGAACAAAGCCCGGAACATTTACCCCCCCCTTGCTGGCGCCCATGCGAAGCCCCTCTGAAAAGCAATCATGCCATCTATCATTTCATTTTGAAAACGAGCGGCTTCCGACGTGAAGGGGTCAGTCCATAGTATTGACAGGTCTCTGCTGTCGCCGGTACGAAGCCCCTCTGAAAAGCGATTTCCCATCAGTTGAACCCTCAGCCACCGATTGGCTTGACTCCGTATTCGATTTTACACAGGATAAGCTCCCGAAAGGAAATCCATCACAATGAAGTTGATCCTCAGTCTGCTGGTCCCGGTACTCATCACGTTCGCTACGGCAGGAAACGCCGCCGAACGCCGAACGCTCTCCGTCGGCGAACGTCCCGAAAGCGTCGCGAAGGGATGGAACGGTCACTACTACATCACGGTCATGGGTCCCGAAGGCGCCAGCAATGCCGTGGTCAAGGTGCTCAAGGGCGACCGTCTCGAGGTCTTCGCCAGCGGCCTGGACGAGCCGAAGGGCATCGCCTTCATCGGCAACCATCTCGTGACCAGCGACCAGAAACGGGTGTGGAAGATTGATGCGAAGGGGCGCAAGACAGTCTTGGCCGATGAAAAGGACTTCCCTTGCCCCGTCCTCTTTCTCAACGACGTCTGCGCCGCCCCCGACGGCAAGAGCGTCTTCGTCTCCGACACCGGCACGGTTGACCGCATGTTCGGTCCCGACGGACTCTGGCCCCTCGACAGTCCCCAAGCGCGTGCCCTCCCCGCTGTCGGCCGCATCTTCCGCGTCACCCTCGACGGCAAAGTCAGCATCGTCGTTGACGCCACGGCAGCCATGCCATGTCCCAACGGCGTCGGCATCGGCACTGACGGTCGCCTGCTCATTGCCGAGTTCTTCCACGGCCATCTTCTGGTCAAGGAGGACGACGGTAAGCTGCGACGTCTGGCCACTGGCCTGCGGGGTGCCGACGGCATCGAGCAAGCCAAGACCGGTGCGCTTTACGTGTCGAGTTGGACGCAGGGCAAGGTCTGGCGCATTGAGGCCGGGGGCGCTGCGCCGCGCCTTCTCATCGAAGGACTACAGTCGGCCGCCGACTTCTACCTTGACGAGTCGGCCAAGCTGCTCCTCATTCCCGACATGAAGGCCGGCACCCTCACCTTGCTGCCGTTGCCGTAACGCCTCTCCCAGAACTATCATCCCGTGACTGTAAACGCAGTGTCCCTCGGAAGGGCAATTTCCCGTCATCAGTATGACGGTGTGTGCAGCGTTGACATCTGTATGACGATGACGTATGTGTGTGTGCATATGAAACGAACCACGCTTGTCTTGCAAGACAGTTGCATGCGGGGAGTCCGTGAATTGGCGCGGAAGGAAAACCGCCAGCTTTCGCAGGTTGTCAACGACTTGCTGACGGAAGGACTGCATCGTCACAAAACACGCCTGAGCACGCCGTGCGAACTGCCCGTGTTCTCCATGGGACGTCCCCGCGTCAATCTTGGCGACCGCAACGCGCTGGAAGCGTTGATGGACTCCTGATGGCGGGTATCGTTGATACGAACATCTTGCTCTACGCCGCCAATCGCGACGCCTCGGAGCACATCGCAGCCCGCGAATTCCTGCTGCGCGCCGGCGCGGGGCCTGAGCAGTGGTATTTGACAGAAGGGATCCTCTATGAGTTTCTGCGGGTGGCCACCCACCCAAAAGTGTTCTCGCAACCATTGACGTGGCAGGAAGCGATGGAGTTCATCCGACGGGTGGTGGGCAACCCGTGCTTTCGGGTGTTGACTGCCGGCGAGCAACACTGGTCGCTGCTCGGCGAACTCCTCTCGTGCCTGACGCACCCGTCGGGCAACCTTTTCTTTGACATCCGCACGGCTGTCCTGATGCGTGAGCATGGTGTTCGGGAAATCTACACATCCGACGTGGATTTTCTCCAGTTCCCCGGCCTGCATGTGGTCAACCCGATTCAGAAGCGCGCTCAAACCTGACCGCGAGCCGATTTTCAATTCAGTTCAGTTTCAGTTCGGTGCGAAGCATCAGCGGTTTCCTCCGGAAAGGCGGAGTTGATTGGTGGCAACGAAGATGTTCTCGTGCTGGACGCGGACGTTGAAGCCGTCCTCGTGTCCGATCTCGTCGAGGTCGGCTTGCAACATCCCGATCTCCCAGCGTTTGGGAATCTCGACTTGCGCCGTCAACACGAAGTCCTCGCCCGCGCAATCCCAATACAGGTCCACGACATTGATATCCTTGCCGGCGAGGTACTGGCTGAAACGGTGGATGATGCCCGGCTTGTCCTTGCCCAGCGCCGTGATGACAAACCGTTCCGCCGGCCCGTGTCCGCCGGGCACCGCCAATGGCGCGTAGGGACGTGCCGCAACCTGCAACGCGCCGCCCGGTGGCGCGGCTTTCTGCACGCGCGCCACGAGTTCGTCCGCCGCGACGGCCTGCGGAAAACTGACAACGAGAATCTGTGTGAAGTAGCCGCCGAGGACGGTTTGCGAACAGGCGTCAATGTTGCCGCCAAGCGCAACGATGACGCCGCTGACCGCGGCGATGATGCCGGGCCGGTCATCGGCCATCGCGTTCAGGACATAAGCGTTTGGGAAACGTGTGTTCATCGGAAACGTGTCGGCATCCTAGCGGAAGAAGGGGCCGAACACAACACACCAATGGGATTTCGACGCCACACATCAGATGCAGCCCATTGATGGCAATCACAAAGTCATTCTATTTTGAAACATATGTTTCAAAATAGAATGACATTCTGACAAAGAACGGGATAAGAGGCTCAGCGGCTTACAGAATACAGCACTCCGCATTCGCTGCGTGCCTGACTACGAACGTTTGTAGTGAGCGACGCAGCGAAGCGGAGTCGCGTCGCTCAATACGGCAGCGGGAAACGGGCGGTGAGAGTGTGGACTTTGGCTTGGACAGCGGCAGCGACAGTGGCGTCCTCAGGGTTGTCGAGGACTTCGGTGATGAGGCCGGCAATCTGTTCCATCTCGGCTTCCTTCATGCCGCGCGTGGTGACGGCGGGCGTGCCGACACGAATGCCGCTGGTGACCATCGGCTTCTCGGGGTCGAACGGAATCATGTTCTTGTTGACCGTGATGCCGGCTTTGTCGAGAGCTTCCTGGGCAATCTTGCCGGTGAGTTTCTTGGGGCGAAGATCAACGAGCATGAGATGGTTGTCGGTGCCGCCGCTGACGATGCGGAAGCCGCCCTTGGCAAGCGCGACGGCCATCGCGGCGGCGTTGTTGACGATCTGTTGCTGGTAGGCCTTGAACGCGGGCTGCATCGCTTCCTTCAGGCAAACAGCCTTGGCGGCGATGATGTGTTCGAGCGGGCCGCCTTGGATGCCGGGGAAGATCTGCGAGTTCAGCGTCTTGGCGTACGCTTCCTTGCAGAGAATCAAACCGCCGCGCGGGCCGCGCAATGTCTTGTGCGTGGTGGTGGTGACGATGTCGGCGTGCGGGACCGGGCTTGGATGCACCCCGGCGGCGACGAGGCCGGCGATGTGGGCCATGTCAACGACGAGCGCGGCGCCGACTTCCTTGGCGATGGCGGCGAACGCGGCGAAGTCAATGATGCGCGGGTAGGCGCTGGCGCCGACGACGATGATGCGCGGTTTCTCGGCGCGGGCTAGGCGCGCGACTTCGTCCATGTCAATCTGTTCAGTTTCCTTGTTCAGGCCGTAGGGGACGATCTTGAACAGTTTGCCGGAGAAATTGACGGGCGAGCCGTGGGTGAGGTGACCGCCGAAGTTCAGGCTCATGGCCAGCAACGTGTCGCCGGGCTGGGCGAGGGCGAAGTAGGCGGCCATGTTTGCCTGGCTGCCGGAATGGGGCTGGACGTTGGCGTGTTCGGCGCCGAAAAGTTCCTTGGCGCGGTCAATGGCAAGTTGTTCGGCAACGTCCACGCATTCGCAACCGCCATAGTAGCGTTTGGCGGGATAGCCTTCGGCGTATTTGTTGGTGAGCACGCTGCCGGCGGCTTCGAGGACGGCAGGCGAGACGAAGTTCTCGCTGGCGATCAACTCGATGTTCTCCTGTTGGCGGCGTGTTTCGTGGCGGATGGCGTCGCTGATCTGCGGGTCGGTCTGGGAGAGCGCGGAGGCAGCCGGTTGGCAACAGGCGGGCGGCTGGTCCATTTTGCGGACGCGCCGTTCGTGGCGGCCGCCTTCGAATTCGGTCTTGAGCCAGATGTCGAGGATGGCGATGGCGCGCTCGCTGGTCATGCCTTCCTCCTCGGCGGAGAGCACTAGGGCGTTGGCGTCGTTGTGTTCGCGGCTGAGGCGCGCCCAACGTTCGTCGCCGACGAGCGCCGCGCGGACGCCGGGGAAGCGGTTGGCGGAAATGCTCATGCCGATGCCGCTCTTGCAGACGAGGACGCCGCGGTCAAACTTGCCGGCGACAATCTCCTTTGCGACGGCGAAAGCGTAGTCGGGGTAATCCACGGGATCGGTGGAGTGCGCGCCGAAATCGGCACAGGGATACCCGTGTTGTTCGAGCCATTCCTTGAGCGCGGCTTTCAACGCGATGCCGCCGTGGTCGGCGGCGATGGCGATGCGGAGCGATTGGGCGGGGGCGGCGCCGGTTTCGGCGCTGGACTTGCGCGCGGCTTCGGTCTGGTCAATGAAGGTAAGGATGCTGGGCATGGCGTTGCGGATTTGGTCGCGGGTGCGACGATAGACTTCGGTGGATTGGCTGATCGGATCGGAGATGTCGCGCCCGATGATTTCACCTTCCTCGAACTCGCGGACGATGAAAATCTTCTCCGCCGCCGCCGGGTAGAACGTCTGGATGGCGTCCTGTTGCTGGCGGGTCATGGTGAAGATGTAATCGGCTTCCTCGATGAGGCTGGAGTGGAGCGACTGGCTGATGAAATGCGAAAGGTCGAGACCGATTTCCGACATGACCGTGACGGCGGCATCGGTGGCGGCCTGGCCGTCGAGCGCGCCGAGGCCGGCGCTGAGCACGCGCAGGTCGCTGCGGCCGGCCAGCACGCGGCGCATCAACGCCTCCGCCATCGGGCTGCGGCAGACGTTGCCCGTGCAAACGAAAAGGATGGTCTTCATCGCCACGACAGCAACACCCGTATGCCCTTGAGAATGTCCACGGCGCGTTGAAGGACCACGTCGCGAACGGCGTTCTCCCCGTTGGCGCCGGTGGTCTTGTTGGTGGCGGATTTCGAGCCTGGGAAATCAACCGCTTCGCCCCGGTGATATTTCACGAGGTCGGCTTCGGTCATCATCTTGTGGGTCTGCTCGGCGGTGAGACTCGCCGTGAGGGTGACGTTTGTGGAGTTCATCACGGCGTCCTTCTCGATCTTCGCGTCAATCTTGACCGGCACATCCGGGGTAACGCCGCCGGGGAAAACGTCACCCTTTGGCAGCGCGATCTTGGCCGTCGCCACGCGCAACACGCGCCCGTCGCTAAGCGACAAATCCTGCCAGGCGAGCGCGCCGCCGGCGGTCGCCGCGCCAATGACGATGCCGCGGTCCTGACCGCGCAACGCGCCCGCGAGCACCTCGGCGGCGCCGCGCGTGTTGTTGTTCACCAGAATCATCAGCGGCGCGTCGGTCAGCTTCGCGTCAGCCCGCGCCTCGCAGCGGAACGGCACGGGCGGCTTGTCCGCCGACTTGATGGCAAACAACTCCTCGCTGTTGCGCAGGAACCGTCCCGCCAACACCGCGGCAGCCGCGAAATTCGTGCCGTCGGCAAATCGCAGGTCGAGCACGTAAGCGGTCACGTTGGCCGCGGCGAACTTCGCCAGCTCCGCGTCCAGTTCAGCGACCGCCGCCTGCTCGACGTCGGCCAGCCGGATGTAACCGATCTTCGGGTCAATGATCTCCGCGCGCGCCAATCGCTGGCCGGCGGATGCGCGCGACTGAATCGCGGCGACCGGTTTCGCTTTCGCCTCGGCGGCGCTGAGCAGTTGCGCGCCAGGACCGAGCGCCTTCAACAGGCCGGCGACCGTCGCGTCGGTGAGCCGTTTCTGGTCGAGACGGTTTGCGTCCACGTAATGCGACTTCAGCAGGCCGATGATCTCGGTCGTCTGCTTCAACTCGACGTTGTTGTCGGCGGCGATGCCGGCGGCAATTGCCAGTCCGATGAGAATTCCCGGGATAAGTTTCTTCATGTCTATTTCTTATTTCGCGCGAGCGCGCGGGCGGCAATATCGCGCCGGTACTGCATTCCGTCAAAGCGAATCCGCGCCACCGCCTCGTACGCCCGCTTGACCGCGCCCGCGATGCCGTCGCCGAGCGCCGTCACGCCCAACACCCGGCCGCCGTCGGTCACAATCCCGCCGTTCGCGCCCGCTTTTGTTCCCGCGTGGAACACCGTCACGCCCGGCAACTTCGCCGCGTCGTCGAGTCCCTCGATCAATTTGCCTTTCGCGTATTCGCCGGGATACCCGCCCGACGCCATCACGACGCAGACCGCCGCTTCCGATTTCCAGTTCAACGTCATCTCGCCGAGCGTGCCGTCCGCCGTCGCGCGGCACGCCTCCGCCAGATCGAAGTCCATCCGGGGCAAGACCACCTGCGTCTCCGGGTCGCCGAACCGGCAATTGTACTCGAGCAACATCGGCCCGCGGTCCTTCGTCAACATGATCCCGGCATACAACACGCCCCGGAAATCAATCCCGTCGGCCTGCAACCCCGCGAGCGTGCGGTCGAAAATATTCCGAATCTGCTCCTCCGGCACCTTGTCGAGCGCCGGGGTCGGCGAATACGCGCCCATCCCGCCCGTGTTCGGCCCCGTGTCATTGTCGCCGATGCGTTTGTGGTCCTGCGCCGCGGCGAGAATACGGTAGCACTTGCCGTCGGTCAGCGCCATGACCGACGCTTCCTCGCCGACGAGACATTCCTCGACGATGAGCTGATCACCGGCGGAACCGAAAACCTTCTTCTCCATGATGTCCGCAATCGCCGCCTCCGCCTCAGCAACCGATTTCGCGACGATGACGCCTTTACCGGCGGCGAGACCGTCGGCCTTGACGACCACGGGCGCGCCCCAACTGCGGACGCAAGCGCGGGCGGAGTTGGCGTCGGTGAAAATCTCGGCGCGGCCGGTGGGGACGCCGTGTTTGAGGAAGAATCGTTTTGAGAAGACCTTGCTGCCTTCGAGTTGCGCGCCGGCCTGTGACGGGCCGAAGACGCGGAGCCGGCGCGCCTTGAAGTAATCGGCGATGCCGGCGCAGAGCGGCGCTTCGGGGCCGACGACGGTGAGGCCGATGCACTTGAGCTGGACAAAGTCAGCGAGCTTCGCGATGTCGGTGGCGGCGATGGGCACGCACTCGGCGACCTGTGCAATGCCGGGATTGCCCGGCGCACAGTACAACTTTGTCGCCAGTTTGCTTTGGGCTAATTTCCACGCGAGCGCGTGTTCGCGCCCGCCGCTGCCGATCACCAGGATTTTCATGGACTCGCGGTGCCGACTGTAGAGGAGAGCCGCTTGCGGGTCAAACCCATTCTCAATCCCTATTCTCAATCGGGAGCAAGGCAACTTTTAATGGGGGGCACATAAGGTGAAATCAGTTGAGGGAGGGATTGGCACAACCCATGTGGGGAAACAGTTGCGCCCACCGACCATTCCGCCAGTACTCTTGCAACACCAACA
>VHCW01000012.1 GCA_016871575.1 Verrucomicrobiota bacterium | reverse complement strand
CAGGAGAGGTTCTGGGAAACAGACTGTTGGAGTGTTGGTGGAGTGGGTGGTTTTCATAGGTGATTGATCATCACCTATTTGACCGGCCTCCCCGGCCTTCGTTCAATCAATCAGTGAATTATTCAGGTTAGAACCGCCAACAAAACTGATTCTTGTGCTATAACCTGAGTACACCAACGAGTTGTGAACTTTCCATCCTAATGCCTTGTGCGTCTCGCGTTCGCTGCGGCCGTTGGCGGCATCGTCGCGAGCCTTCGCTTGCTGTTTGATCAACGCGCGCGCCTTCTGCAAACGCTCCGGCCAGATGAATCGCGGCGCTTTCGCCGGGTCGTAGCCCGCCATGTGCCCGGTCAGACGCGCTGCGGGCTTCGTGTATTTCAGCGCCGTATCACCGAAGACCTCGCGGCAAATCGCAGCGAGGCCGGGGTCGTATTCGAGCAGTTCGGCGCGGGTGTTGACGTGATTGTGGTCGTGATCGTTCTCGCGATTGTTGTCGAACCACGATTGCACGCCCTCCGCGAAATATTCGTGATGGTTGACGCCGGCGTATTTGCCTTTCCACAGGCCGGACTTCATCGCCGCGTCGTAGGTCGCTTTCAAGCGCGCATCGAAGGTCGGGTCCACGTTGACCATGCCGCGCAGGTGGATGTTGTGTGCGAACTCGTGGATGAGGATGCACTCCGCGGCGTAGGGATCACCCGGATAGCCGAGCAAGTTCTCCTCGGCACAGGAGCAATAGGGATCTGTCTTACTGCCGCCCAAGCCGCGCGCTCGCGCGTCAATGTAATCCTTGCCGGAAACATCCGGCAGTCCGCGTTTTTCACTGGCGGCGAGCCGCGCGAACTCTGGCTGGTCAGTGGTGAACTCGTTCCATGCAAGGATGCACAGGCGCGAGCCGCTCTTGATCATGGCCTCGCGCACATCGGGCCGTTTGGCGAGCATGAGATCCACAAGATAGGCTGCTTCTTTGAGAGCGTAGGGATTCACTTTCGCCGACGCAACGATGGGATAGCCGTGCGCAGTGATGCGCTGCGTGTAAAAGGCGGGGATACCCCCGAATCGAAACGCCTGCACGGGCACAAGGCTCGTCACGATGGACTCAGACTTGTCATGTTGGCCAACGATTGCGAACCGATGACCGAGTGTGGTTGTAATCAAGGTGTTCTTGCCGGGCGCCACGACACGGTTGAGCACGCGCTCGTTGTCGGATTTCAGCCAGAAGATGGCGATGGGCTGCTCGCTGCCGTTGATGATTTGCAGCACCGGGCGCGGCGTTTCGGCAGATTCGCTACAACACACGAACAAGGCGACGAGAAACTGCAGGATGGAATGGAGTGTTTTTGGTTGTTTCATGGTTGCTCCTAGACGATCTCCTCCCGCGCAGCATCCCAGCGCACCATGCGTCGTTCCTGCTGTGCCTTCAGCGACATCAGGAACGTGGCCGTTTCGATGAACGCTTCATCCGTCGAGCATTTTGGCGTGCCGCGGGTGCGGATGCAATTCAACCAGTCCTCCATGTGGTTGGGCTGCTGCGGTGTTTTGCCGCGCTGATAGCCTTTTGGTAGGTCAGCGTTTTCGCGGTAGCCCGCCGGGACAATCTGAAACGTGGTGACATCGTGCGCGATGGCGTCGAACCGCAACGTCGCCTCGCGTCCGCAGATGGTCACCGGTTGGCTGTCGGTGGTGTTCATGCTCCCAGTAAACGTGACCGTGCGACCGAGTTTCTCGAATTGATAAACCGCGCTCCACGTGTCCGGCACTTCGCGGTCGTCACGCAGCAACGCGATTTGGCCAGCCGAAACGCAATTGTCGGGAATGCCGTGGCCGAGGAGGTATTGGACGAAATCCATCTCGTGCGAAAGCAGGTCGCCCGCGTAGCCGGTGCCGTAGGCGTAATAACAGCGCCAGTGCCAGAAATGCCGCTCGTTCCATGGAATCTTCGGTGCCGGCCCGAGCCACAGGTCCCAGTTCAGATTCTTGATCACCTGCGCCGGGTCGGGCCGCTCCCATTGGTCATAGTAGCCATACCAACGCCAGTTCGGATGCTCCGGCTCAAGCGACTTGAACCGGCCGGTCCGCACCAACGTGATCGGACCGAGAATGCCACTCGCAATCACTTCCTTCGCCTGCAACGCGCAAGTCGCCTGACGCGCGTGATGGCCGAGTTGGAACACAACCTTGCTCTTCTTCAATGCATCCCGCATCAGCTTCGCCTCCGCCAGCGTCCGCGAAAAACCTTTTTCGCAGTAAATATCTTTACCGGCCTTCACCGCATCGAGCACCATCTGGCAATGCCAATGATCCGGCGTCGCGATGACCACCGCGTCCACATTCCGATCTGCCAGCAATTCCCGGTAATCCACATACGCCTTCACATCGGGATTGAGACTGCGCTCGACGCCCTTCTGCCGGTGCGGCCCGTACACGTCGCAGACGGCGGTGACCTTGATGCCGTCGCAGTTCACGACGCCGTTGATGAGATCGCCGCCGCGCGTCCCCAAGCCGATGCAACCAACGCCAATCGTTTTCGCCGGTGATTCCGCCGACAGAATTGCCGGCGCCACTGCCGTCGCCAGCGTCGCCTGCAAGAACTGCCGCCGGTTCAGTTTCAAATGGTCACTCATGGTAGTTGCCCTTTCTAATATCGAGCAAGCGCTTCAACTCTTTCACAATGTCCGGGTGTTTGAAATAGAGATTCGTTCGCTCGCCGGGATCGGTTGCAAGATTGTAGAGTTGGCCCGGCGCGTCCGGCGCGGTGTCGGGAAGCGCGAACGCTTTGAGTTCGGCGCGGTCGTAGTTGTTTCCGCCGGAGCCGCGGTGGTCCAGATATTTCCACGGGCCTCGACGAATGGAGAGAACGCTCAAGGCCTGTTGTACCGTGTAGGCACGCGCCGGCTTGGTTCCATCTCCATGCAACAAGACCGGCAGCAGATTGCAACTGTCCGGCGCGGCGTTGCTGGGCAGCGTCGCGCCGCATACCGCGGCACAGGTGGCCATCACGTCGGTCATCGAGACCGTCTGGGCGCTCGTGCTTCCCGGCTTCACCTTGCCCGGCCAACGCACGATGAACGGCACCCGGTGCCCGCCTTCCCAGTTGTCGCGTTTCATTCCGCGCCACGGTCGCGCGCCGTCGTGTCCGTAATCCGCGCGCATGTGAACCACCGACGTGACCTCCGGACCGTTGTCGCTGGACAACATGACCAGCGTGTTGTCCGCGACGCCGAGTTTCTCCAGCGTGTCCAGCAACTCGCCCACGATCCAGTCGAACTCGTGGATGAAATCGCCGTGCGGCCCGGCCTTGGTCTTGCCCTGAAACTGGCGCCCGGCGAACGACGGCAGATGCACGGCGGCGGTGGCGTGATAGAGGAAGAACGGCTTATGCGGCTGACGCTTCACATGTTCTTCCAGAAATTCCTTGCTCTTCTTCAGGAACACCATGTCCACTTCCTCGATGTCGTAGTCCGGCGCAATCAAGCCCGGCCGATTGTCGTGCGCGTATGGGTGTTTGGGCAGCTTGCTTTTGTCGAGCAGTTTGGTGGGCGGCACCGGAATACGGTCGCCAACGATGAACGCATACAGATGATCCGTGCCCGGGCAGCAGGCCGTTCCAAAGAACCAGTCGAAGCCTCGATGAATCGGCGTATCCGGAATGGCGCGCGCGAAATCAATCCGCTTGACGCCTTCCAACCCTTGATCGGCAATCCGCACGCCCTTGGCATCGAAAAACGTCAGTCCGACGTGCCACTTGCCGGTCATCGCGGTTGCGTAACCCCGGTTGCGGAGCATCTGCGGCAGCGTGAGCTGGTTCTCCCGAATCAGACAAGGACCGCCCGCGCCGGTGAACACCGGCACGCGTCCCGCTCGAAACGGCATCTGGCCCGTGAGCAGGCTGTAGCGCGTCGGCGTGCAAACCGTGCTGGGCGAATGAGCGTCAGTGAACCGCATGCCTTCGCGCGCCAAGCGGTCGATCCGCGGCGTCGGCACCTTTGATTGCACGTTGTAACAGGACACGTCGCCGTAGCCGAGATCATCGGCGAGAATGAAAACGATGTTCGGCTTCCCGTTGGCTAACGATTGGCCGTAAAACAGCGCAAAGAAAGCAAAGAGGACGCAAAACGGTTTCATGTGTTCGGCAGATGTATAGCTGCCCACGGGTGACTTGGTCAATGTTCCCTGTCAGCAAACAACTTTGGCGTGGACACCTGACCGTGGGTGCGATTAGGTTTCTGTCCGACATGAAAATGCTTGTTGCGATTCTGTGGGCATCTGTCGTTTGCGCGCAGGGCGCGACTGTTCCGCTGACCGAGGAGCGCGAAACGGCCAGCCCGGCGAATGATGAACGCGTGGGAGTCAATCCGCCGCCGCTCTTATGGCCGGCCACGAAGGATAAATCGAAATCGGTCCGTTACGCGGTCCGGTTGTCGCAAGACCCGAAGTTTCCGGCGGCGGCAACCATCAGCGGCGAAGGCATTCCGTGGGCGATGTTCAATCCGCACGTCAAACTCGCGCCGGGCACTTGGCACTGGCAATATCGCACGGACAAATCCGAATGGTCTCAGGTGTTCCGCTTTCGCGTCGAGCCGGGGATTCGGGAATTCGTGACGCCGCCGGCGAGCAAGATGCTGGCAGCGATACCTTCTCAGCGGCCTCGCGTGCTCGCTGACCCGAACGACATGCCGGCATTGAAGAGACGTCTCGATACCACTCGGGCCACGCGAGGGTATGCGCGACGCGCCGACCGGTTCCTCAACAGCGAGCTTCCCGATGTGTCGCGGGCGAAACC
This sequence comes from Verrucomicrobiota bacterium, assembly GCA_016871575.1. Taxonomy (GTDB): domain Bacteria; phylum Verrucomicrobiota; class Verrucomicrobiia; order Palsa-1439; family Palsa-1439; genus CAIKAP01. The sequence continues at coordinate 66,080 of VHCW01000012.1, read as the reverse complement.
GAAACAGAAGGGCGCCACCTCTTACGAAGACAAGAATTTTGCGAAATGGGCCAGCAAAGCGTTTGCCGGGGATTTCGTGCAGGAACTCGCATGGCTGCTGCCGGCGTATCTGGCCACGGGCGACAAACGATATCAGCACGAGATCTTGCGGCGCGGCCTGGTCGTCGCTGAGTTGGACCCGGATGGCGTCACCTCACCGAAAGTGAGCGATTTTGCCGATGGCTCCTGCATGAGGTCGCTCGCGTTCGCTTACGACGCCTGCTACGACCTGCTCACGCCGGCGCAGTGCGCCACAATGCGCGAGGCGATCTTGGCCCGCGGCGGGCGGTTTTTCCAACGCTCCGTCAACCGGCTCGAAACACGCTTGGGCAACGCGCATGTCTGGCAGCATATTTTGACGCAGTTCACCGAGATGGCGTTGGCTGTTCGCGGCGACCTGCCCGAAGCCGACACGTGGCTGACGTATGCGTATGAACTTTGGGTGAACCGGTTTCCGCCGCTGGGCGGAGACGATGGCGGTTGGGCGGAAGGAATCAGTTATTTCGGCGTGAACATTGATACCATGTTGTTCATGCCATTGTTGTGGGGGCGCTTCACGGGGATGGATTTCTTCGCGCACCCGTGGTATCGCAACGTGCCGTATTTTCAAATCTACTCTTGGCCGCCCGGTTCGGCTTCGGACGGTTTCGGCGACGGCACGGAATTCCGGGCGGCGCCCAACTCGGAGCGAGGCGTATTTCTTCAGGCATTGGCCGCCCATTTCGGCAATCCGTATGCGGCGTGGTATGCCGACCAGATCGCGCCGGACAAGACCGGAGTGCCGGCCAATCCGCTGGTGGTGTGGCGACGACTGGCCATGCCGTCCGCCGACCGATTGCCCAAATCCAAACCGCCCGCCGACCTGCCGCAATCGCGCGCGTTCCGCGACGTGGGCGTCGTCTCGATGCACACCGACCTTGCCGATGCAGCACGCAATTTGATGGTGAGTTTCCGTTCCAGTCCCTACGGCGCCTACGGTCACGCGCATCCCTGCCAGAACGCTTTCAACATCAACTTCAGCGGGAAACGTCTCTTCGCCAACACCGGTTACTACATCGCCTACGGCGACGACCATTTCAAAGGCTGGTATTCCAACACGCGCGGGCACAATTCCGTGCTTATTGACAACAAAGGACAACCGAGCGGTTTGGAGGGCTATGGCGCCATCACACGCTTCCTCGACGGCCGACACATCAGTTATTGTCAGGGAGACGCTTCGACCGCCTATCCCGGCACCGGACTGACGCGCTTCAAACGCCAACTCGTCCTGCTGCGACCCAACATCGTCGTCGTTTACGACGACCTAGCCGCCAAGCATCCGGCTGAATGGAGTTGGCTGCTGCATTGCCCGGAAAAACTCCTCAGCGACGGACCACGCATCACCGCGTCCACGGAATTTGCGCAGGCGCGAGCCAGCTTGTTTGGTTCGGGGCCACTGACAATCTCGATTGACGACAAGTTCGATCCGCCGGCAGTGAATTGGCGGGGCAAGAAACAAAAAAGAGAAGTCATCGAGTACCCCAACCAATGGCACGCCACCGTGAAACCCGCGGCGAAATCCCCGCGTGCCCGCTTCCTCGCTGTCCTCCAAATCGAGAAGCCCAACGGTCCGCCGCTCCAACAACTCAGCATGGACGCTCAAGGCGTTGTCAGCATCGGCCCGTGGCGGATTCTCGCCGCGCTGGATGTCGCGCGCGACGCATCATTGGTTGTGACACGGGAAGACGTTCGCACGAAGCTGACGGCTGGTCATGTGGGTGACGCGACTTTGATTGAAGACAAGCCATGAACATTGAAATCATCCGAGGCGACATCACGACGTTGGCAGTGGACGTCATCGTCAATGCCGCCAACGTCCACCTCCAACATGGCGGCGGCGTGGCGTGGGCCATCGTCAAGCGCGGCGGACGAATCATTCAGGAAGAATCCGACAAACTCGCGCCAATCAAGACCGGCGATGCCGTCATCACCACCGGCGGGAAACTGCCGGCGAAGTTTGTCATCCACACCGCGGGACCGATCTGGGGCGAGGGCGACGAGGACAACAAGCTGCGCCGCTCCATTCGCAACTCGCTCGCGTTGGCGGACGAGAAAGGGTTGAAGTCCATCGCGTTCCCGGCGATCAGCACGGGTATTTATCGGTTTCCCGTCAAGCGCGCCGCGAAGCTGATGTTGGCGGAAGCGGCGGAGCACCTGCGTGGCTCAACGAAACTGGAGCGCGTGATCTTCTGCCTCTACGACGCGCCGACGCATCAGGCATTCGCAGCGGCACGATCTGACGCGGGCGAAGCGCCATCTTCCCAGCCAAACGGCCAGATTCCCAAAGAACACAGTCGCAGCTTTTTGTTATAATTATAACAAAAAGCCGCGACTGCCACGAGCGGGGGATAAGCCGGACGTGTGGCTTGGGCATGAGAGGAGACGACACGCTGTTTGCCCCGCACCTTGTCCTACATCAACTTGACGATGGCCGCGAACATGTTGGGCATTTCACTCCACGTCCCCAACAACTGTCAGAACAATCGTCGCCATCCGGAACATGAACGCGGCGACGGAGCCTTCTGGAAGGCAAAAGCCTTTGGCTGCGCAAGCAGGGACGCTTGCGCCACCGGAAAAAGCCAAGCGAAGCGGAGCCGAAGCTGCGAGACGCCGCTGTTGTGCGCGGCAAACGCCGTCTTCGACAAACCGGAACATTTCACGACGGCAAGACGACAACAGCGCAGGTTACCGGCTGAGTTTGTAGGCGCGCATGATCGTACTGTACTTGGTGATCATGTTGGGCACTTCCCAGTCGATCATCCGGCCGGTGGCGAGGTACTCAAGGTATTTCCGGGTGACCTGCGCGAAGTGGGCTTCGTGTCCGACCTTGTATTTGTCGGGGACGACGATCTCCCAGCCGGCGGCGTTTTTCCTGGCCTCGATGCCGGGCCATTCATTGGCGATCTTGCCGACGGCGATGCGGAGGGCGCGCTCGAATTCGTCGTCGGAGGTCCGCGTTCGTTTCTCGACGTAGAGGATCGGCTTGTAGTTTTGTTCTTGTCCCTGCCGGATGACGAGGGCGGCCTTGGTGCCGCGCATCATGGAATAATGGGTGTCGCCGGTGCCGGGCGGGGCTTCGTGCTTCCATTCGACGGAGATTTTTGCGTGGACGCTGCGGAGCGTATAGACAAACGCGCCGTTGCAATGGACTTGCAGGACGTTCTTGGAGTCAATGTTCGGTTTCAGGTAATCGGGGAAACGATCGAAGCCGGTGGTCTTCTGGAATTCGGCGAGGGTGATGGGCGTCTGCCAGCGACGGGCGCTGAGCACATTGACTTCGCGCGGATGGAGCGCCTGACCGGGGAAACATTCCCACTGGATCATGTCCACGAGGTGCGTGGTGACGTCCACGATGCCTTCGCCCTGTTGTTTCACGTCGTAAAACCACGGCGGCCGGACGAGCGGTTTGCCGGCGACGAGCTTGGAGTAGTAGTGGACGCTTTCCTTGGTGATGGCGGGATTGTCGGGCGAGCCGTCTTCGAGACGGCCAAAGACGGTGGCATGACGGGACAATTCACGCTGGAGGATGGTGGTGATCTCATAGCGCTCGGTCATGATGTCGTAGAGGAACACGCCGCGTTTGCGCGCCTCGACGAATGCCTTTTCGAGGAGCCGGAAGTCGGCGGGCGTGATGGCCATCGGTTTGTCGGCGAGCACATTCAGGCCGGCCTGGATGCAGGCGAGGATGTACTGGGCTTTCTTGGCGTTGTTGCCGGAGATGACGACGACGTTGCCAGGTTTTTCCTTGAGCATCTTGGCGAGGAAATCGCGGCCGGTATGGATTTTTTGTTCCCAGCGCGTGGGGTTTTCGGAGCGGGTGTTGAACAGCTCGATGCGTTTGAGGTGCTGTTCCAGCTCGGGGCCGCCCGGCGCATAGACGTGCACGACGGGGTTGACCTGTGGGTACATTTCCTTCTGGACGAGCGAGGCGTGGAAATGCCCCGGATCGAGTGTCATCAGTCGGACTTCTTTGATTTCGGCAGCGAGTGTTGGCATGGCGATGAGTGTGGTGAGTAGGATGGTTGTTTTCATTAGGCTTTCTTTACGAGTTTTTGGATTCCGTAGGGAGCGCGCTCGGCGCGTGAGAGCATCGAGTTCGCCGTGTCGTCCCCAATGAACTTCTCGGCCTTCGAGTCCCATTTGAGTTTGCGCCCGAGTTTCATGGCAATCCACGGGACGATGCAGGCGCTGTTGGAACGATGCGCCTGCTCCGGCGACGTGGCGGCGGGTTTGCGGGTGAGAATGCTGGTGATCCAGTCGAGATGATGGTCGTCCTTGGGGCTGACGTGGAGCTTGATGTCCTTGGCGCCGCGCGGTTGCTTGAAGATGTCGGGGTTGCTGGCGTCGAGCGATTTCTTTCCCTTCTTGCCCGTGCTCGGATCGCTGGCGGTGATTTTCTCCGCGCCGCGCGTGACGAACACCCAGCCGTCGGAGCCTTCGAAGCGGACGCCGACATCAAAGGTATTGTCAATGATGAGCGTGACGCCATTGGCGTATTTCGCCTCGGCGTGATACGGGCCGTGGACGTTCCAGAGGCCGCTGGCGGGGAACTCGGCTTTGCCTTCGACCGCGATGGGACCGGTCATCTCGGTGCCCATGCCCCAATGCGCGATGTCCACGTGATGCGCGCCCCAGCCGGTGATCATGCCGAGACAGTACGAATCAATCCGCAACCAGCCGGGCCGGTCGCCGTAGCGCTTCTTCGAGTCCTTGTTCTGCGAGTGGACGCGGTCTTCGTTGTACGGCGCGAGGGGGGTCGAGCCGAGCCACATGTCGTAGTTGAGGTTGGAGGGAACCGGCATCTTCTCCGTGCTGCCGCCGGCGGGATCCACGGGCAGGCCGACCTTGACGGTGTGGAGCTTGCCGATGCGGCCGTTGCGGACGACTTCGCAGGCCATGCGGAAACCGGGGTTCGACCGCTGCTGGCTGCCGATCTGGAACATGAGTTTTTTCTTGCGGATGATGTTGCTCGCGGCGCGTCCTTCAACCAGCGTCATCGTGAATGGTTTCTGGACGTAAATGTCCTTGCCGGCAAGCGCCGCCTCGATCATCGGCTGCGCATGCCAGTGGTCAGGCGTGCTGAGCGCGACGGCGTCAATGTCCGTTCGCTGCAACGCCCCGCGATAATCGCCGTAGGTTTTCACGTCGAGCGTGATGCCCTTCTTGGCGTAGAACTCCTCGACAACCTTCTTGGCGTCGGCTGCGCGGATGGAATCAACGTCGCAGACGGCAACCATCCGGGCGGCGTCCTGCTTGAGAATGCCCGGCATGTCCATGCTGCGGGCAATGCGTCCGCAACCAATCTGGAGAATGTTCACTTTCTTGCTGGGCGCGTCGGCGCCGAGCACGCGCGCCGGGATGATGGTGGGGAACACGAAAGCACCGGCGGCGCCGATCATGGAAGTCTTGAAGAACTCTCTGCGGGACTGATTCATTTGGTTTTCTCCTTTTTCGTCATGGCCCAGCGGATGCCGCCGAGGATGTGTTTCTGCAAATTGGGATCGGAATAATGTTCCTTCTTGTGGCCGAGCGCGGTGAACCAGACGCGCCCGCCCTCGAACTCGTGGCACCACGCCAGCGGACGGCTTTTTTCGTTCAGGTCTTTCTTCGGGTCGTTCAGCTTGGTCAGGTCGCCTTCGAGGAGGACGTGGAGGTCTTTGGGCATTTCCTTGAGGAAATAGAACTCGTCTTCCCATTGCCACGTCGCGCCGAGATGGGCGGTCGAGGGGTGTTTACGGTCCAAGACGTTGATGGTGAACGGCTGGAGTTTCGGGTGCCGGACAAACGTGCCGCCCATCATTGCCCAGAACCACGGCCAGTCCCGCTCGGAGGCGCAGGCGGAGTGAATGCCGACGATCCCGCCGCCGCCGCGGACAAACCGCTGGAACGCGGCCTTCTGCTCCTCGGTGTCGAATGCCCGGTTGTTGGAGTTGGCGAAGATGATGGCGCGGTACTGCTTGAGGTTGGCGTCGGTGAACACGTCGGGCTGGTCGGTGACATCGGTGGCGAACCCGTTGTCCTTGCCGAGCTGTTGGAGCATGGCGACGTTGGCGGCAATGTTGTCGTGAACGTAGCCTTTCTTGCCGTCGAGCGTCGGACCGTTACGGGTATAGATGAGCACTTTGGGATTCTCCGCGCGTATCGAAATGGCGCCGGCGATCAATGGCACCAACAAAGCAGTGACGAGAACATTTCGCATGGGCTGACTTCTACCGGAATTCTCCCGGCAACTCAATAGGAATTGCACCGGTAACGCCGGGCTTGCGCTGGGGGGCGGGTTGCGTTAGCGTCCAGCCTTTGTCGGCGGACACGTGTGTTCCGCTGCCAGTTATGGAACTATCAACAGGCGCAACCCGTCCACGCAACGTGGATTGGAAACGAGCGGCGGCCTTGCTCTACGGCGATTGGGGCACGAGCAAGGCATACGTCACGGGCATCGCGTTTGCCATCGCGATGCAAAGCTCGTTCTGGCTGGTGCTCGCCGTCGGCCTGTTGACGGCCATCGTCGGTTTCAACTACATCTGGGTCTGCAAATACTTCCCCGAAGGCGGCGGCGTCTATTCGGCGGCGCGCGCCCACTCCCGTCACCTGGCGCTAATCGGCGGATTCCTGCTGGTGGCCAATTATCTGGTCACGGCGGCATTGAGTTGTTTTGAGGCGTTCGTCTATTTCGGGTTCACCTACGAGGACGCGAAACGCTGGGCGATCCTGACGATTTTCATCATCGGCGCGGTGAACTTTTTCGGGCCGCGCCATTCCGGGACGCTGGCGATCTGGCTCGCGCTGGCCACCGTGGCGGTGATGGCGATATTGGCGGTGGCCTGCCTGCCGCATTTGCCGGCGGCGGTGGCGAATCTGGAGCGACCCCGTCGCGCGCCGATGGAATGGTGGGTGGCGTTTACCGGCGTCATCCTCGCGCTCTCCGGCGTCGAGTCCATCGCCAACATGACGGGCGTGATGAAACTGGACCCCGGCGCGAGCAGCGCCCAGCCGCGCGTGTCGGTGACGGCGCGCAAGGCGATTTGGCCGGTCCTGATCGAAGTGGTGGTGCTGACGATGTTGTTCGGGCTGGCGATGAACGCGATCCCCAACCTCGGCGCCCGCGATCATGAAGGCGACATGTTGCGTTACATGGGGCAGGTGTTCGTGGACGAGCCGCTCCGGAACGTGTCGTGGTTGGGGTGGCTCGGCCAGCACACGCCGTTTGCGGACCTGACGAGCTTGGTGATTGGCGGGCTGTTGTTGAGCGCGACCAACACGGCCATCGTCGCCTTGGTCAGCGTACTCTACCTGATGTGCAAGGACAACGAGATGCCGGCGCAGTTCGGCCGGTTGAACCGTTTCGGCGTGCCGTGGATTTTGATGCTGATCGCCATTTTGGCGCCGATCCTCGTGCTCGACATCCAGACCGAGAACGCGCTGCATGGCTTGGCGGTCTTGTACGCCATCGGCGTCGTCGGCGCCATCGCGGTCAATCTCGGCTCCTGCGTGTTCAATTTCCAACTGCCAATGACACGCACCGAACGCAGCGTCATGGCCGCGACGTTTGTGGTGGTGCTGGCCATCGAGATCACCATCGCCGTCACCAAGCCGATGGCCGCCCTGTTTGCCGGAACGGTGCTGGCGCTGGGGTTTGGCGCGCGCGCGTTCCACAAGGGCGTTCGCCTGCCGTCGTGGTTCGGGCGTTGGATGCTGGCGCTCTCCGACTGGTCGCACGCGCACAACATTCCCGTGCCGCCCATCTTGTCGCGCTTGAAACGCACCCTGCTGCCGCACGTCGAAGCGGAACACGCCATGGCGCAGCCCTCCGAGGAATTGGTGGTCAAACTGGTCAAGCAGTTGGGACCCGAACGCCACACCGGCGCCATCATGGTCGCTGCGCGCGGCGTGACGCCGACCCTGCGCTTTGCCATCGAGCAGGCCCGCGTTCATCAAGCCGAACTCTACGTTCTTTTTATTCGCGAGGTGTTCACCACCATTCCGACCCGGCTGGTGGAGGAAGAAGACACCGAGGCGCAGGCCGTGTTCCACGCCATCCGCTCCATCGCCGAGGACGTCAAAATCACCACCATCTATGCGGTCAGCGACGACCTCGCCTGGACCATCCTCGACCACGCGGCCATTGCGGGCGTGGATTCGCTGATCTTGGGACATTCCCGGCGCATGGCGTTCACGCGCCTCTTGCGCGGCAACCTGCTGGAACAAGTCGGCTCCCAACTGCCGGAGGAAATCCGCCTCATCGTTGTCGGCTGAGCGTTGGCTTGTCTCGGCGCGTTTGCAGCAGTATTCTCACCGGCCAATAACCGGAGGAGCCATGACATGAGAACGATCCTTTGTGCGGTGTTCGCGTTGGCGCTTGTTTCGTGCAGAAGCACGCAAGAGTTCAGCGGGTTGGAAAACCTGCACCAATTATCGGCAGCCCAGTCGCGCTCGATCAGCCCGGAGAATTTCACCGGCGAAAAAGGCAAGGCTGGGATGGCGACGGAGGGCACCGGCAAAAACGCCGCGCGCGATCTGGGTCAGGGATGGAAGGTGTCGCCCTCCGTCCGCATCGAGCCGAACACGACCTTCACGCTCGGCGAGATCAAAGGACCGGGTTGCATCCAGCAAATCTGGATGACGCCGACCGGCAACTGGCGCCACTCGATCATCCGGTTTTACTGGGACGACGAACCGGAGCCGTCCATCGAATGTCCGGTCGGCGATTTCTTCGCGTGCGGCTGGGGCAAATACTGCCAGATCAATTCGCTGGCGGTCTGCGTCAATCCCGGCAGCGCGTTCAACTGCTACTGGCCGATGCCGTTCCGCAAAAAGGCCCGCATCACATTCGAGAACCGGGACTCCAGACCCATGACGCTCTACTACCAGATCAACTACGCGCTCGCGCCCGTGCCGCGCGACGCCGCCTACCTGCACGCGCAGTTCCGACGCGAGAACCCGCTTCAGCAAAAAGGGATTTACACTGTCCTCGACGGCGTCAAGGGACGCGGCCATTACGTCGGCACCTACATGGCGTGGGAAGCGCGCAGCCCCGGCTGGTGGGGCGAAGGCGAGATCAAGTTCTTCATGGACGGCGACAAGGAGTGGCCGACGATCTGCGGCACCGGCACGGAAGATTATTTCTGCGGCTCCTACAACTTCGAGAACCGCGAGACGAAGAAATACCAGCCATTCAGCACGCCGTACGCGGGACTGCCGCAAGTCATTCCGCCCGATTCCGCTTATGTGCCGCCGCAACGCTTCGGCCTTTACCGCTGGCACATCACCGACCCGATCCGTTTCGAGAAGGATTTGCGCGTCACGATTCAGGCGCTCGGCTGGCAACCGGATCGCCGCTATCTTCCGTTGCAGGACGACATCGCCTCGGTCGCGTTCTGGTACCAGACCGAACCGCACGCCAAGTTCCCCGCGTTGCCGGACAGGACAGCGCTCGCCATTCTGCCTTTGCCGCCTCCCGCCGAGAAGAAGTAGCGTTGCGCCTGCTGAATTCGCCGGCCAGTTTTCAAGTCGGAACAACACCGGAAGCTGTTGCCGTGAAAGTGCGCGTCGTCGGCCCAACTTGTTTACGCAGTAAAAAGTACTCATCACGCTCCGCGTGATGGTTCCGGGATCGTTCCTCACGCGGAGCGTGAGGACAACTTTCCTAAACAAACTTCGTCTGGCCCGGCTGCGGCGGCGGGGTCAATTCGATCTTCGTGTTCCAGTCGAGTTCGTCAGGCACGAGTTGTTGCTTGGAATTGAGCGCTTGTTCCCACGTGATTTCCTGGCCGGTGTAGGCGGCCATGCGGCCCATGAGCGCCATCAATGTCGTGTGCGCCATGCGGCGCCCGTCGTTGATGGGCCGGCCGGAACGGATCGAAGCGAAGAATTCGTCATGCTCGACTTGATGCATGCGGGTCCGCTTGCCGGTGAATGTCCACGAGTTTACGCCGGTGATGACCGGGGCGGGGCCACGGCCAATCGTGCAGACTCCCGTGGCGCCGATGATGTAGTCGGCGTTCTCCCGGTGACATCCGTCCTGACTGCGCACTCCGAGAAATCCACGGATGCCATCCGCATACTCATAGTTAATCTGGGCGTGGTCAAACGTGTCGCCTTCGCCGGGGAATTGTCGTCCACCGACGCCGACTGCCTTGATGGGCATCACATCATTCAGCCACCAAGCCATTTTGTCCACGCTGTGGCCGCCGGAGAGGTTGATGCAGAAATCACCGCCGAGCCAGAGGAAGTCACCCCAGTCGCGAATCTGCCATTGCAGGTCGTTCCACTCCGGGCGGCGTTCCTTGCCGTAGTATTTATTAAAACCCTGACGATGATAAGTGGCATAAACCGCGCGAATCTTGCCAATGGCACCGGCACGAATCTGTTCGAGGGCCGCGCGGGCGGAGTTGTCGTAACGCCAACAAAAACCGGAGAGAATTCCGAGGCGCTTGGACTCGGCCAGTTCCGCCGAACGCAGGAACGAACGGATGCCCGGCGCATCCACGCCAGCAGTGCACTCGGCAAAAACATGTTTCCCCGCTTCGATGGCGGCCTTCAAATACTGTGGACGGAACGCCGGCGGCGTGGCGAGCAAGACGACATCCACATCGCTGGCGATAACTTTTCGGTAGGCGTCGAAACCAAGGAAGCAGCGCGCCTTGTCAATTCGTACCCGGTCGGGTGCGTGTTTCCGCAGCGCATCAAGGCCTTGCGCCAGTCGGTCCTCGAACAAGTCTCCGAGCGCAACGACTGCGGTGTTGCTGTCGGCGTTCAACGCTTCCTTCGCCGCGCCGGTGCCGCGTCCGCCGCAGCCGATGAGACCGATACGCAGCGTCTGGGTGTTGGGAGCAGCGGAGAGGATGTGAGGAAACGCGAGCGCGCCCAATGCCGTGGCGCCGGACGTTTTCAGGAAATCACGACGACTGCTGGTAGCTTCGTTCATAGAATCACCGTTCTGGTTCGGACAGGAATTTCTCGTACAGTTTCAACGGCTGCGACATCTCCGCATCCAGCGGCGTCACCACAAGACGGACATCCGCCGTGCGCACATCGCCCGGCAGCAGGTCATCGCCGAACACGAGGAAATCCACCGCGCTGTACGACGTGGCGCGGTCCTCCATGCGTTCGGCGAAGTAACGCGCGCTGATTGCCGAGCAACTCGGCCGCCGCATCATCAGCACGACGGCGGTCTTCTTCTCCGGATTGGTCATGAACGTCACCGGGTGCGCGTAGTGTCGGACCGGAAAGAACGGCGCCGTGGGCATCTTGAACTCGCTGCGTTCCCACCGCCCGTCCAACGGACGCCGCGCCGCATGAGCATCGCGCGGGAAGACGAGGCAACAGCCGCGATAGACCTCGCTCAACATCGGCACCACCAAGTCCGCGGTGGGCGTTTTGCCGGCGTGTGCCCGTCCCTTCAGATAAACATGCGGAATCATCGTCGTGTCGAAGTAGTTCGGCAGCAGCAGCTCGTAGCCGGCGTAGGTGCCCTTGACGCGTAGCGTCAGCCGCAGATCAATCGTGTCCGGCCCGCTCACTTGATAGCGCGCCGTGATCTCGCCTTGATGTTCGGGAGTAGGCGGCCACGTGATCTCGACGGCGGTGTCCGTCGCGCGGACTTTGCGTTCCATCGTGCGCGGCGTGCCCATGCCGAGATTGACAGAGAAGAGCCGGAACAGATTGAGCGCGCTGTAACGGGTATCGGTGAGTTGTTTGCCGGACCGCTTGTCCACCAATCGCGTCACGCCATGGTAACTGCCGGTGGTGCTGATGCAGCCCGACATCACCGGCGTGTCGAATGCAAACGACTGCTCCGCCTCATTGCGGACAAGTTTCTCTTGAGCGAGAACGGTGCAGGCAACCGATGCAAAGACAACCCAAAACCCGATATGGTTCGAGCGCATGGCCCGGTTCCCTACGCTTCCCGCAATTGAAAGTCAAGAATCGCAATTCCCCAAGGCTGGCTTCCGTATGATATTGGATGCTGGTGTCGAGGAACAGTTCCGGAACCGTTCGAGATCGGCCTCATCCTCGGCAATCCACGCCGCCGTCTGCTCGCGGGAGAACTGGCGCGGCTCCGGCAGCTTTGCTCCTGCCGCGCGCAGTCGGGCGGCCAGAAACAGCATCAACTCCTGCTTCTGTTCAGCCGGCAATTTCTCCGTGGCCTTCTCGATTTCCGCCAACGTGCTCATGCGGCAAAACATATAACGAACAGCGGTTGACTGGCAAGCATGGCAACCACGGAGGGCGTCCGGGACGGACGCCACTACACCAACGTGCGGTGTAGTAGCCGCCGTCCCGGCGGCTCTTTGCCAAAATATCGAATTACATCCCAGTACGGAGCAATGGTAAAGTTTGATGTAGCCGCGCTTCTGTGAAGTGCCGTGACGCGCAGGAAAATCTGATCTGCGCTTCGCAGAAGCGCAGCGACAACCCCAATCTGCACCGCTCCTCTATCTTGTAATCAGCTCACGAAATTGGTCGAAGAGGTAGCCGGCGTCGTGGGGGCCGGGGCTGGCTTCGGGGTGATATTGAACGCTGAAGACCGGCAATTTCTTGTGGCGCATTCCCTCGACGGTCTGGTCGTTGAGGTTGATGTGCGTGACTTCGACGTCTGACGGCAGACTCTTCGGGTCAACGGCGAAGCCGTGGTTCTGCGAGGTGATGGCGACTTTGCCAGTCGGCAAATCCTTGACGGGCTGGTTGCCGCCGCGATGTCCGAATTTGAGTTTGAAGGTGCGGCCGCCGTAGGCGTGTCCGAGGATTTGGTGGCCGAGACAAATTCCGAAGATCGGCACTTTGCCGAGGAGGCCGCGGACGGCGGCATGGGCATACGGCAACGCGTCGGGATCGCCGGGACCGTTGGAGAGGAAGATGCCGGCGGGTTTGTATTTCAACGCTTCCTCGGCGGTCGTGGTCGCGGGGACGACTTGGACTTTGAACCCGCGCTGCCGGAGGCGGCGGAGGATGTTGTATTTGATGCCGTAGTCGAACGCGACAATCGGGATGTCGGCGGGGCGCAGCTCGTCGGTGTAGTGCATCTGGCCATCGGCGCCGCGCTCGATCTTCCAGTTGCTACTGAGCTTGTCGTCGGGGTCCCACGCGAACGGTTTGGGGTGGGTGACTTCCTTGACGTAGTCCACGCCGACGATGCCGCGCCATTCTTTCGCGCGCGCGACGGCTTCCTTGTCGGTGAGTTTCTCCGTGGAGATGCAGGATTTCATCGCGCCTTTGACGCGGAGAATCTTGGTGAGCGCGCGGGTGTCAATACCTTGGACAGCGGGAATCTTGTTCTCGGCGAGGTAGTCGGGCAACGATTGCGTGCTGCGCCAGTTGGAGACGACGGCGGACAGTTCGCGGACGAGGAACCCGGCGACGTGCGGTTTCCAGCTTTCGACGTCCTCGGGGTTGATGCCGTAGTTGCCGATCTGGGTGTAGGTCATCGCGACGATCTGGCCTTTGTAGGATGGATCGGTGAGGATTTCCTGGTAGCCGGTGATGGACGTATTGAAGACAGCTTCACCGCAAGCGGTGGCTGTCGCGCCAAACCCGCTGCCGCGGAACACGGTGCCGTCTTCGAGTGCAAATACTCCGTTCATCGGGCGCGGACTGTACGCAGATTCGGCAGCCGGGTCAACGCAGATTCCGAAAGATTCCGAAAGATTCCGAAAGGTGAGACAAAGGTGAGACAAGAGGTTGACTTCACCCTCAACGATGGGAAGATTCTGAACGTGAGAAGACGATTGAAACACAAAGGAAAACTTTACGCGTGCCCTGCGTTTTGGCTGGGCAAACCAAGAATTTGCTTGGACAAGGCATTGTCGTTGGCGACCGACCTGGACGACAGCCGAGTGGTGGTGGCCGCCAAGAAACGCAGCGTTCGAACCTTGGGCGCAGGAGAGCGCCAAGGTGTCAGGAGAATTCGCCATTGAGAACGGCGCGACGCTCTACTCCACCGACACCGACTTCCAACGCTTCCCCCGGCTCCGCTGGATCAACCCGCTGCAAGCCTGATCTCATCCCCGCCGTCCAGATCGAGGGGCGCTGGCGCACCGTGAAGGCGCGGTTCAGATGACGTTGATCCCCTTCAAGCCGAAGTGCGGGGCGGCGGCGAGGAGGCGTTGGTCGTTGGAGTAAATCTCCTTCAGACCTTTCTCGGCCGCACAGGCCAGATGAATGGCATCAGCGGAACGCAAGGCTATCGTCTTGGGTAGCGTCGAATACGTCTTGGTCACCCGATCAAGCACCGCTGCAGACAACGGTAACCAGTTGAACGCGCCGGCAGCACAATCCATCTCGAATTGTTCAATCGCGGCTTCCAGTTCACGCACGTTGAACAGGCCATCACGCAGGCGCCGGTGAAATGCGGCAATCACTTCCGCCTGGCCGTGGACACAACAAGCAATCGGCTGCTGTCCGGCAAGCATCTGCACCTTTTCCCAGCCGGCGTCCTCCAGATACAACCGGGCGAGGTAACTGGTGTCGAAGTAGATCATTCGAGGGGACGATCCCGGTCTTCTGAGATGATGGTCGTGCTGTCAGTGCCGCCACGGAGCTTACCGCTTTCCATGAGTTTGCGAAATGCTGGCGATAGCTTGCGCCGCGCAAAGTAGGGCACTTCCGGCTCGCTCGCTTGGGGCACGAGCTTGGCAATGGCCTGCCCGCGATCCGTAACTTGAATCTCACCAAAGTGGCCGACTTTGCGCACCCACTCACCGGTCCGTTCGTGCAGTTCTCGAATAGAAATCGCTTTCATGTGACACAGTGTGTCACAAACGACGGACACCGTCAAGGTTGTCGGATGGAGGGCCACGCTCCGGCGTGGCCGCATGGTGCGAACGGACGACAGCCTACAACTGCCAGACAATCTTGCCGGCCACGATCGTCGCGACGGGCTTGCCTTTCAACTCCCAGCCGTGGAACGGGCTGTTGCGGGATTTGCTGGGGCTTTGCGTCACGTCGTACGTCCATTCGCGGTCGAGATCAATCACGGTCACGTCGGCATCGGCGCCGGCGGAGAGCGTGCCTTTGTTCAGGCGCAACAACTTGGCCGGGTTGACGGTGAACTTCTCGATGAGTTGGCGCAACGTCAGCACTTTCTTGTGGACCAGCGCCAGCGAAAGTGCGAGTTCGGTCTCCAAACCGATGATGCCGAAGGGCGCCACGTCGAACTCGACTTCCTTCTCGTAGTTGCAGTGCGGCGCGTGGTCGCTGGCGATGCAGTCAATCGTTCCGTCGGCCAGCCCCTCCAGCAACGCGGCGCGGTCGCGCTCGGTCCGCAACGGCGGGTTCATTTTGAAATTGGCGTCGTAGGTCTTGCACGACTCCTCGGTCAGCGTGAAATGGTGCGGACAGGCTTCGGCGGTGATCTTGACGCCGCGTTTCTTTGCCTCGCGCACGAGCGCGACGCTGCGGGCGCTGGACAGATGCTGGCAATGCACCCACCAGTCGGCCATCTCGGCGATAAGGATGTTGCGGGCGACGATGATGTCCTCGGCGGCAGCCGGCCAGCCGCGCAAACCGAGCGCGACACTCCAGTAACCTTCGTTCATCATGCCTTCGGCGGCGAGATGGTAGTCCTGGCAGTGATCCATCACCGGCAGGTCGAACATCTTCGCGTACTCGACGGCGCGCCGCATGAGGTCGTTGTTCTGGACGCAATTCCCGTCGTCGGTGATGGCGACGACCCCGGCGCGTTTGAGCGAGCCGATGGGCGCGAGTTCTTCGCCTTTGAGTTCCTTCGTGATCGCGCCGGCGGGGAAGACGTTGACGCAGCCGGTTTCGGCGGCGCGTTGTTTGATGTAGGCGATGGTGCCGGCGTTGTCGGCGGGGGGCGACGTGTTCGGCATGCAGACGACGCTGGTGAATCCGCCGCGCGCGGCGCAGAGCGTGCCGCTGGTGATGGATTCCTTGTCGGCGCGGCCCGGTTCGCGCAGGTGGACGTGCAAGTCAATCAGGCCGGGCACGACGTGTTTGCCCTTGGCATCAAGCACGTCGGCGTCGCCCGGCGCGGGGCCGGTGGCGATTTTGCCGTCGGCGATGAGGAGGTCGCGGACTTCATCGCCATTGTTGGCGGGGTCGAGGACGCGGCCGTGTTGAATGAGGAGCGGCTTCATACGGGTTGCCCTCCGGCGCAGAGGTAGAGGACGGCCATGCGGACGGCGAGGCCGTTGGTGACTTGTTCGAGGATGACCGAGCGGCCGCAATCGGCGACGTCGCTGTCAATCTCGACGCCGCGATTGATCGGTCCGGGGTGCATGATGAGCGCGTCGGGTTTGGTGCGGGCGAACCGTTCCTTGTTCAGGCCAAACATCGCCGTGTACTCGCCGATGCTGGGGAACATCGTCTTGCGCTGGCGCTCGTGTTGGATGCGAAGAAGGTTGATCACGTCGGCGTCGCGGATGGCTTCCTCCATGTCGTGCGTGACCCGGCAGCCGAGTTGCTCAAACACGCGCGGCACAAGCGTCGAAGGCCCGGCCAGCGTGACGTTCGCGCCGAGCTTGGTGAGCAACCAGATGTTCGAGCGCGCCACGCGCGAGTACAGGATGTCGCCGAGGATGGTGACGTTCAGCCCGGCGATTGTGCCTTTCTTTTCGCGGATGGTGAACGCGTCGAGCAACGCCTGTGTCGGGTGTTCGTGCGCGCCATCGCCGGCGTTGATGATGCTGGCCTTGACGATTCTTGACAGGAAATGCGGCGCGCCGGCGGCGCCGTGGCGGATGACGATGATGTCGGCGTGAAGCGCCTGCAAATTCAGCGCGGTGTCCTTGAGCGTCTCGCCCTTGACGAGGCTGGAGGCGGTGGCGGTGATGTTGACGATGTCGGCGGAGAGGCGGATGGCGGCCAGTTCGAAGCTGGTGCGGGTGCGGGTGGACGGCTCGATGAAAAGATTGATGAGCGTCTTGCCGCGGAGTGAAGGGACTTTTTTGATGTTGCGTTCGCCCACCTGCTTGAACGCAGCGGCAGTGTCGAGGATGTGGACGATCTCATCGGCGGAAAGGTCCTGGATGCCGAGGAGGTCTTTGCGTTTCCAGATGAACTTGGTCTTTTTCATTTCTCGATCACCACCTCGTCTTTGCCGGCGATCTCGGTGAGGCTGACCCTGATGCGCTCGGTCATGGAAGTCGGCAGGTTTTTGCCGACGTAATCGGGCCGGATCGGCAGCTCGCGATGGCCGCGATCCACAAGCACGGCCAGCCGGATGCATTTCGGGCGGCCAAAGTCCGACAACTCATCCATTGCCGCGCGGATGGAGCGTCCGGTGTAGAGCACATCGTCCACAAGCACCACGGTTTTGTCCGTCACGTCGAACGGGATGTGTGACGGCCCGACGGCGGGCGGTGTCTCGCGCAGGTCGAGGTCGTCGCGGTGCATGGTGATGTCGAGTTCGCCCGTCGGAAATTCGCTTCCGAGGATTTCGCCGATCTTCGCTGCGAGCCGCCGGGCCAGCGGCGCGCCGTGGGTGCGAAGGCCGACGAAGACGAGCGCGTCGGTCTGCGGGTTTCCTTCGACAATCTCGTGCGCCATCCGGGCGAGCGCCCGTTCGATGGCGGTTGCGTCCATGATCGGGGTGGCGTTCATGGCACAAAAAACGCCGCCTGCCGGCGTGCGGCAGACAGCGGCCTCTTCGATTTGCTTTGTCTCATTGGTTGCTCCTTGTCGGCCTCTCAGGGCCGGCTTAAAGGCGCTTGTGGTATGGAACTATGATTTGGGTCGTGCCATTTGCTTGCGGCGCGCCTCGCGCCACTTGACGCGGTGTTTCACAATCCAATCCAGCAACGCGCGCTCAAACCCGATGTCGCATCCCTCTTTCTCGCTTTCCAACCACTTGTGGCGCATAATCTCTTCCCGTTCGGCCAGAAACTCGCGATACAACGCCGAGTTCATGACCATTTCCTTGGAGTCCATGCTGGATTCAATCTTGTCGCTCACGATACTAACCTCTAACGTCATAATTGCGGCGCAATCTACCCAAGACGTTCACGGAATGCAATAGTCTTGTTTTGACACCAATAATGCGCGCGAACGTCATCCCCACGTGAACTCCCAAATTCGCCGGGGCGCTTGAACCGACATTGGTATTGACGGCAACTCGATTCCGTCGCTCCGCTGCCCAACGGTTCGCCGCTGACGATTGACACCGATTACTCCGGCAAGAAACGAAACGCAACCAACCCAACCCCCGGCCCCGTGAGGTTCAGGGTACGGTAATAAACCGGCAAGATTCACCACGAAGAACACGAAGACCGGAACAAAGCCGGAATACCGTCGTCTGAGAAGGGATGATTCCGCCTGTAGTCACGGCGCTCCGCCGGGTTTGTCAGAGTGGAGACCAGACGGTCAAGGCCACAATTTTTGTGACATGACAGGCGGCGGAGCGTTAGCCTATTCTACCGGCCATGAACCTGAGTCAGTTCTTCATCAGCCTCGCCGTCTTGTTGCTGGCACCGTTGGCCGCGTTGCGTGCCCTCGATTACCCCTACACAACTGCCGAGCCGCAGAAGACCGGCTGGCCGTTGTCGGAGGAAGAAAGAGCGTACGTTCTCAAACCCGAACACGAGCGACGGCCGGGACGGGAGCAGAACAAGCATCTGCCGCACTTGTGGCCGGTGGTGCCGTCGGCCGGGAATTGGGGCGGAACCAGTTGGCTGGACACACACGCCAAGCTGGTGAAGGACGCCGAGGAGAACAAAGGGCCAATTGATGTGCTGCTCGTGGGCGACAGCATCACGATGCAGTGGGGCGCGGCGTGGAAGAAGCATTTCCCGACGTTGAAGACCGTCAACATCGGCATCGGCGGCGACAAAACGCAGAACGTGCTCTGGCGACTCGACCACGGTGGCGTCGCCGGTATCGAACCGCGACTCATCGTCCTGCTCATCGGCAACAACAACATGTTCTTCACGCCCGAAACCGGCATCGAGGCCGCCGCGCAAGGCATCAAGATGTGCGCGGCCAATCTCCGCGAGAAATTTCCCAACGCACCGTTGATTGTCGTGAAGATTTTCCCCGCCCACGCGCCGGGCAACCGGTTCTACGAGGACATCAAGAAGACCAACGCCGCGCTTGATCCGTTGAAGCTCGACAGCGACCCGAAGGTGACGGTGCTCGATCTGACCGCCGACTTCACCAACGCCGACGGCACGCTGAAGAAAGGCTTGTTCACTGCGGACAACATCCACCTCACGCAAGACGGCGGTTACAAACTGTACGCCAGCAAATTGAAGCCGGTGGTGGAGAAGCTCTTGAGACGAACAGCGCGGCCGATGTTGTTCGCGGCGTATTACTGCTGGTATCACGACAGCGCAAATCGGCGTCAGCCGTGGTTGCACTGGACGTATCCGTCCTCGGCGACGAACGCGGTGGCGTTGAACGCACAACGTCCCGGCGAGCCGCCGCTCAACAGCGCGGCGCGTCCGCTTGTCGGTTTCTACGACAGCGCCGATCCTGTCGTCGCCGTGTGGCACGTGCAGTTGGCGAAGGCCGCCGGCTTCGATGCGTTCCTCGTGGATTGGTGGGACACACACAACGGCCTCGATCAAAACGTGGATCGCGGCATTGTCGCCGCCGCGGAGAAACTCGGCTTCAAGTTTGCGTTGCTGGACGAGCGGGCGCAGTTCCACAACAAGCTCGACGACTACAAGGTGATGCTCACCCGCGCGCTGCGGCGATACAAGGACAGCCCCGTGTACCTGAAGCTCGACGGCAAACCCGCAGTTTATCTCTATCAAGTTGCGACTAAACCGGGACTGACTCCGTCCGATTTCACGGCTCTGAAGAAGCACGTCGAGGGCGAAGTCGGGCCGGTGTACTGGATTGTGGACAAAATCGCTCACGATCCCAAGGCCCAGCGCGCCGGCGATGAGGACCGCGTGAAATGCATCCCCGCCGAATGGCTGGTGACACCGGGAATTGACAGCTTCGCTTTCTACAGCACTTTCTCGAACTTCAAGGCGCATCGTTACGACGAACTGGCCGGTAAATACCGGTACATGACGAAGCTAGCCCATGATGCGGGAAAGAAGATGCTGCTCCCCGTTCATCCGGGGCACGATAACTCGTATTTCCGTGATGATCCGTACGTGATGCCGCGTTGTGACGGCCAGACGCTTCGTGATTACCTGCGCGCCGCCACCGATGCCGGAGCGGATTACGTCATGGTCACCAGTTGGAATGAATGGCCGGAGACGACCATCGTCGAGCCGTCGTCCTCGTGGCCCGATCCCTACCTCTACCTGAAGATATTGGCGGACTGGAAAGGCATCGCCTTCACCGCGCCGCCGTTGCCGGAGAAAACAAAATGAAATGCAAAATTCTTTCCCTCATCGCCTTGCTGCTGACACCGCTGACTGCACTGCCCGCTGCCGCGCCGCGTGATGATGCCGTGTGGCTTCGCGAGAAGGGCACGCTCATCTTTCACGACGCCTTTGAGCGCGAGGAGACGGGCAACCTCGCGAAGGCCATCGGCAACGGCTGGAACAGCGCCACAGCCGACCGCGTCCCGCACATCAAGCAAGCCGACCTCGACGCCGGCATCCTCAAGATTGCCAGCGCATCAAAGGAGGCCGGTCATTCCGCGCACATCCACCACGAGGCCGGGTTCGCCGACGGCGGTGTGCTGGTCCGTTTCAAGTTCCCCGGCCTCAACAAGGGCGAGTCGCTCCAGCTCGGCTTCGTGGATCGCGAGACGAAAGGCGTTCACGCCGGGCACTTGTGCTACGGGATTCTCGCGCCCACCAGCGTCACGCTCATTGACCACAAAACCGGCGTGATGAAACTCGACATCCGCGAGCGACGACAGCAAAAGGAGAAACTGCCCGCCGACCTCGATGCGTTGTTGAAGACGAAGCAAATCGTCGTGCCGTGGAAAGCCGACAACGCCTGGCACGACCTCGTGCTCGTCACCGAAGGCGACGAGATGCGGCTGAGCATTGACGGCAAGCTTGTTGCCCGTCATCGCTCCGAAGGCTTCGCGCACCCGGTGAAACGCTGGTTCAGTTTCCTCGTCCCCTCGACTGTCTGGGTGGACGACGTGAAAATCTGGAAGGTGAAGTAGGAGCGGCCTTCTGGCCGCGATTCGCGTCCCGGTCGCGGTTAAACAGGGCTTGTTTGTTGTAGCTGCGCTTGTGCCAAGCGCAGAATAGCCCGCTCTCCCAAGAAACGGCGCTTCACAGAAGCGCCGCTACAACAACCGTAACGCGAGGAGGCGTCCGGGACGGACGCTGCTACATCTACAAATGGTGTAGTAGCCGCCGTCTCGGCGGCTCTTTGCCAAGGATTTGAACTGTGCGCCCCCTGTGACATCAGGGCTTACGCATCAAGAAAAGTCAGGAAAAGCAGAACAATTGTCATTCCGAGCTTGCGAGGAATCTCTGGAATCCCTCCGGAGAGAAGTTAGAGATTCCTCACTTCGTTCGGAATGACACACAATTTATATGATACGTAACCCCTGCATGTGACATGCGCCGCGCTTTACAGACGCCATGCAATTGCGATACTCTGCCGCTGTGAAAACGTTTCGTCTCTTTCTTGGCGTGATGGCTTGTTTTTCGTCGGCGCTTGCGGATGTCACGCCGAAGGAGTTGGGCTGCGATGAGATCGCGTTCGTCAAACGCAAGCCCTACTCGTCGGACCATTACTACACCGACATCAACAACGGCACCAGCGCCGACCGGTTCCAGCCCGACAACGGCATCTACATCTACAACGTCCGCACGCGCACCGAGCGCCCCGTCGTCACTGCGGCCAAGTTGCCCGGCGGCCAGGGGTTCATCGGTTACATCAGCCTGTCGTTCGATGCGAAGAAGATCCTTTTCGATTTTCGTCAGGACCCGAACTCCGGGTTCCGCATCTGGGAAGTGAAGACCGACGGCAAGGGGCTGCGGCAGGTGTCGTTCCCGCCGGCCGACGAAGCGGAGAAGGCGGCGCGCTGGAAGCCGGGTTGGCACACCGACGACATTCATCCTTGTTACTTGCCGGATGGGAAGATCATTTTCTCTTCAACGCGCTCCGAGCACACGATTCTGTGCGGCGGTTCGGCGGCGCTCGCAGCCCCCGTGTTGCACCGGATGAACGCCGACGGGTCGCATGTCGAACAGCTCTCCCGGAGTCCCGTGAGTGAGTTTTGCCCGGTAATGCTCGATGACGGGCGCGTGATGTATCATCGCTGGGAGTACATTGACCGCGGCGCGCGAGTCTCGAAGACAATCTGGTCAATGAACCCCGACGGCACGCGCTCACAGGAACTCTTCGGCTTGGCTGACGACGCGACGCCGGTTTACATGTATCCGCAGCCGATTCCCGGCAGCACTCATCGTTTCGTGTGCGTGGGAACGTGCCACTACCCGCAGGGCGGCTGTTTGGGTTCGATTCTGTTGGTTGATTTCGGACGGGAAACGAAACTGCCGGGGCCGGACCCGGATGAACCGGGCTACGTGCAAGGCGACAGCCGGTATCCGGTCGTCAACATCACGCCGGCGGTGTTCATTCAGCGGCGAATGGAACCGGGCTGGCATTTCCGTACCGAGCAGGGCAACTACGTGTTGGACAAACTCGGCAAGCAGGGGCATCTCTACACGCATCCGTTTCCAATCAACGACCACGAGTTCCTCGTCTCCTACAAAGTCCGGCCCGGCGACCATTACAAGGACGTCGCCAACGCCTACGCGTTGTATCTCCTCGACACCAAGGGCCGCCACCAACTTATCCACGCCGACCCGGATCTCTCGTGCTGGCATCCCACGCCATTGATCGCGAGGCGCGTTCCGCCGCAGGTGGCTTCGCCCCGTGATCCGCGTTATGTTGCCAGCAACCAGTCTCTCTGCGTCGTGCACAACGTCTATCAAGGCATGGACGGAGTGAAGCCGGGTGAAGTGAAATGGTTGCGCATCAACGAAGCGCTGCCGCGGTACTGGTCCACGGGCCGCCGATGGACGCCGTCGTTGAGCAGTTCCAGTTGGAAGGCGGCGCTCTGGCCGCGCGTCCAATGGGGCGTCGTGCCGGTCGAGAAAGACGGTTCCGCCCATTTCGTCGTGCCGGCGAACCGGAATATTTTCTTCCAAGCCCTCGATGTGAATTTCCGCGAACTCCAGCGTGAGCGGACGTATGTGAACTACGCGCCCGGCGAAGTGCGATCATGCACGGGTTGTCATGTTCCGTCACACCGCACCGCCACGGCGGGCGAGTCCGCGCCGTCGTTGGCCTCGGCCCGTGCGCCGAGCATCCCCCAGCCGCAACCGTGCGACCTCGACGGCCAGCCGGGACAAGTCATCCATTACCCGACCGACATCCAGACGATCCTCGACGCCAAGTGTGTCAAATGCCACGGCCGGAACGAACCCGCCGGCGGACTGCGGTTGACCGGCGAGATCACGCAATTCTACAGCACCTCCTACGAGGAACTGGCCAAGAAGAAACTGGCCGGGCCGATCATTCCCGAATTCACCTCGTTCAACGAAGGCGACCGCGGCAACTACAACGGCGCGTATCTGCCGCCGAAGAACCTCGGCTGCCCGAAGAGCACGCTGATCGCGTTGCTCACCGACGCAAGACATCCGAAGAACGCGAAGCAAGACCACACCCAGCGGCTCACGCCGATGGAACTGATGATTCTCAGTCGTTGGGTGGACAGCAACTATCAGTTCTACGGAAGCTATTTTGGCCGCCAGCATCCTCAATGGGTCAACCCTGATCCGAAGATTCCCGACTACAATCCCGCCGACTTCCGTCGCCGGGCGACGTTCGTGGAAGCCACGAGTTTCCTCGCGCCGCCGTGGCACCGGTAGCCATGCGACACGCTTTGAACTTCGTCGTGTTTCTGGCCGCACTGCACGCAGCGGAAGCGACTACCTTGCTTGAACCGGCGAATGGCGCAGTGACGATGATGAGCATTCCGCATTTCCGCTGGCAGCCGGCGAGTGAACAGAAGTCCGACTATCACATCCAGATCGCCGCGGACGAGAAGTTCACGCGTATTGTGGACGAAGACCGCATCGCCCCTGTCATCAACCGGTATGTGCCGGACAAGGAACTCGCGCCGGGCGATTACTGGTGGCGCGTGGCGGGCGCGACGGGGAAGTTCACGGTACGGCAACCGGAACGCATCGTGGAGATTCCGAAGAGCGCGACGTTTGCCGATATCCAGCGCGCGTTTGCCACTCAAACACCGGCACTGATCAAGTTCGAGAAAAGCGACTACCGCCTCGATCCCGGCGGCGCGGCGGCATTCATCAACTTCACGAACGCAACCGACCTCGTCATTGACGGCAACGGCGCAAACATGACGTTCACCGGGTTCTTGAAGTTCGTGAAGCTGGAACATTGCCGGCGCGTGCTGGTGAAGAATCTTACGTTCGACTACGACCCGTTGCCGTACACGGCGGGGCGCGTGTTGACGGTGGACACGAAGGCAGGGACGTTTGACGTCGAGATCGCGCCCGGTCATCCGCTGCCGGAGACGAACCCGTATTTCGAGAAGGACAAGAAAGGGATGATCGTTGACCCGAAATTCCCGCGCATGAAACGCGGCGTGACGCTGGTGTTCGAGCACGCCGGCTGGCAAAAGCTCGGCGAGCGTCGCTACCGGTTCACGGCGGCGAGAGCCAAGCAGACAACCGAACTGGCCCCCGGTGACGTGTATGTGCTCGACCCGCGCATCGCCACGGGGTTCGACGTGGACGCTTGCGACGAAATCGTCTTTTACAATCTCACTGCGTACGCCGTCGCCAACGAGGGATTTAACTCCCACTACGGCAACCGCCTCAGCATCCTGCACTGCGGCATCCGTTTGAAGCCAGGCCGTTTCATTGCTGCCAACAACGGCGGCCACAACCACCACAACGCCCGCGTCGGCCCGTGGATCGAAGGCTGCACATGGGAAAATACCGGCGACGACATCTGTCACGTCAACTGCCTCGTCATGGGCGTTGAGGAAAAGCTCGCGTCCGACCGTGTCCGTTTGCCACTGCGCAATCCCTACGACGCCGTCGGCCCGAATGTCGCGCTCGACATCCAGCGGGGCGATGTTCTGCAGTTCTTCAATCGCGCTGAAGGCCGGCTCATCAGCGAGCGCAAGGTCGTCAGCAGTAGTCATCACGCTCCGCGTGATGATGCCGGCGGGTTCCTCACGCGGAGCGTGAGGACTACTATGCTCGACGTGACGCTCGACGGCGACGTGGGCGACATCGTGACTGGCCGCCCCGGCGTCAAACGGGTTGGGTTGAAGAAAGTTCCGTCCGACGCGACGATCACGCAGGTCTTTAACGCAAGCCGGACCTGCAACCAGTTTGTATTCCGCAACAACACCGTGCGCAACGGCCGCCGCATCGGTGTGTTGGCGAAAGGCCGGGGCGGGTTGATCGAGAACAACACGTTCGAGGGACTCGGCGGCGGTGCGGTCGAATTCTGGAATGCGCCGTTCGAGGGTTTGGGCGCGGTGGACTATGTTGTGCGCGGTAATCGGATTCGCGACTGCGGCCAACTCGCGCGCGAGCACGCCGCCATCTGGGCGACTATTTTCAAGAGCGGCGCTGACAAACTCCACCGCAACCTGTTCATCACCGACAACGAGATCACCGGCTTTCCCAGTGTTGCAATCCTGCTCCGCGACGTGCAAAATGCCGTAGTGCGCGGCAACACCGCCGACGTGCAGTTGGAAAACACATCCATCAAGGAATCAAAACCATGAAACGAATACTTTCGATTGTTGTCGTTCTTATGATGGCCTGTCTGCCGGCGCGGCTCAACGCCGCGAAGCTGCACGGGCTGTTCACTGACAACATGGTTCTCCAACGCGACAGGCCCGTCGCCGTGTACGGCACTGGCGATGACGGCGAGAAGGTGACAGTCGAACTCAACGGCCGGAAAGCCACGGCCACCGTGGCGAATGGCCAATGGAAAGTCGCGTTGCCAGCGATGAAAGCGGGCGGACCGCACACGATGAAGATCAACGCGGTGACGTTGAAGAACATTTTGGTCGGCGATGTCTGGCTCTGCACCGGTCAATCCAACATGGCCGGCGTGCTCAAGTCGTACAAGGGCGATGGCTACAAGGAATATCAACACCTCTACACCGGCATCCCGAAGGCCAACCCGAAGATTCGCCTGTTCAAGTTGAAGCAGGACGGCGCGGACACGCCGCAGCGCGACGTGGTTACCGACGAATCGTTCGGCGCGGTCTGGCGGCTCTGCGACGAGGAAAGTGCGATGGAATTCTCGGCCACCGGCTATCTGTTCGGCAGCAAACTGCAACCAGAGATCGGTGTGCCGGTCGGGTTGATCTACGCCACGCTCGGCGGGACACCGGCCGAGAGTTGGATGTCAGCAGACACGTTGCGCAGCCGGCCAGAGTTCAAGGACATTCTCGACGGTTATGAAACCGCCAAGGCCAATTACCCAAAAGCTTACGAGCAATTCCAAAAAAACTTGGCAGAATGGAAGACGAAGAAGCCGTCCGAGCGTGGCAAAGCCCGGGCGCCACAGCCACCGATGGGGCCGCAGCATCCGAAGCGTCCTTCGGGACTCTTCAACTTCATGATCGCGCCGTTGCAGCAGTTCGTCGTCAAGGGCGCGATCTGGTACCAAGGCGAAGGCAACTCCAGTCGCGCCGTCCAGTATCGGACGCTGTTCCCCGCGCTCATTACCTCGTGGCGTCAACAGTGGGGCCTCGGCGATTTCCCGTTCCTGTTCG
The DNA here is from genome assembly GCA_016871575.1 of Verrucomicrobiota bacterium. Taxonomy (GTDB): domain Bacteria; phylum Verrucomicrobiota; class Verrucomicrobiia; order Palsa-1439; family Palsa-1439; genus CAIKAP01. Next base: position 39,334 of record VHCW01000012.1, on the reverse strand, counting down.
TCCAACTGGCGGCTTACCACAAATACAATCCCGAGACGGAAGACACCGGTTGGGCGTGGCTGCGCGAGGCGCAAACGATGACGCTCTCGCTGCCCAACACCGGCATGGCCGTGGCGATTGATGTCGGGCACCAGACGAACATCCATCCGCCGGATAAACCGACCGTTGGCGCCCGGCTCGCGGCGTCGGCGTTGAAGGTGGCGTACGGTCGCGACATCGTCGCCGCCGGCCCGATGTTCAAGCGGATGACGATCAAGGGTGGTCAGGCGGCGCTAGAGTTCGACAACGTGGGCGGTGGACTGATTACGAAAGCGGTCGAGACCGACGGACACTCCGTGCCGGCGAGTCCGCTGAAAGGGTTCTCTATTTGTGGCGCGGACAAGAAGTTTTACTGGGCGAACGCTGTCATCCAAGGCAAGCAAGTCATCGTCTCCAGCCCGAAGGTGGCTGCGCCGGTGGCGGTGCGTTATGCGTGGGCTGATTTTCCGTTGTGCAATCTGTACAACAAAGAAGGTTTCCCGGCGGTGCCGTTCCGTACCGACAAGTTTGAAATGAACGACGCCGGCAAGGTGACCGGCATCGGCGTGGGCAAGCCGTCTGTTTGCAATCAACCGATCACGAACGGCCTGTATGGTGGCCTGACGGATGGCGACTTGGGCGACACAAGCAAGACTGCGTGGGCGACCAGCGGCGCCATGAAGTTTCCCAAACACGTGACGGTGGACCTGAAAGGCAAATACAACGTGACAGACATCCGCGTCCACAACTCAGGGTTGGGCGGCACCAAGACCGTGGAGGTCCAAGTCTCGCAGGACGGCAAGGAGTTCAAGACGCTCGGCAAGACAGAGTTCAAGAATTACACAAAAGATGTTTTTGAACTGACGAGCCTGACCGCGCGCGGCGTGACTCACGTGCGCCTGTTCTTCCCCGACGTGCACGAGATTTCCTTCCAGCGAAAGGCCAACGGTTTCATCTTCCTGCGCGAACTGGAAATCCAGGGCGCGCCCGCACAATAATTTCGGAAGTATCCAAGCGCTCCCGTCGCTGCCGATTGTTCGCTGTCAGCCATTTGTTTCGCGGTGTTTCCCGGCCGCCGTTGACGGCCTGTTCCCATTCGTGTCGCGCCCCCTCCCGTAGTCGCAGCTTTTTGTTATAATTATAACAAAAAGCTGCGACTTCTGTTTCGGGAAATCGCGGCGGAACGCTGGAGTCCCGCTCTGTGGCGGCATCGGGATTCGCACGGGTGCAAACCGGAATCAGGCCGACATTTGTTTCGTATTGCGGTTGCATTCTGGTACATTACGAACATGAAAACATTGTTTGCGGCCCTCCTTGTATTTCTTTGCAGCCAATTCCTTTGGGCAGACAAACCAAACATTGTCAGTATCCTCGCCGTTGATTTTGGGCACGGAGAAGCGTCGCTGGCATTGACCTGCACTTCAAACACTCACCCCTAGTGAACCCATGATGATAGCATTCATTGTTGCGGCCGCCTTGGCGGCAGAACAGCCAGTCTTCTTCAACCGCGCGCCGCTGGCGGAGAAACCTTACGCAGAACTGCCGCTGGGCGCGATTGAGCCGCAAGGCTGGTTGCGCGATGAGCTTCAGCGCATGGCAGCCGGGATGACCGGGCACCTTGATGAGTGGTATCCGGAGGTTTGTGGCGACCGCAATGCGTGGCTGGGCGGCGACGGCGACACTTGGGAACGCGGGCCGTACTGGATTGACGGGTTGTATCCGCTGGCAAAACTTCTGCGCGACAAGACGCTCGAAGCGAAAGCCATGAAATGGATCGAGTGGATGCTAAATAACCAGCGTGCAGACGGACAGATTGGCCCGGTCGAATTGAAGAAAGAAGACCGCCAACAGCCGCCGCCTGCCGGGGCGCAGATTGAGAAACCCGAAGACTGGTGGCCGCGAATGGTCATGCTCAAAATCCTTCAGCAACATTATCAGGCCACCGGCGACCAGCGCGTGATCGCTTGCCTGACCAAATACTTCCGCTACCAGTTGGTCGAACTGCCGAAGCGTCCTCTGCACGACCCGAAGAACCCGCAATCCGGCTCATGGTGGGCTGCCCAGCGCGGCGGCGACAATCTGCTCTTCGTTCTCTGGCTCTACAACGTCACCGGCGAGAAATTCCTCCTCGAACTGGCTGATCTCATCCATCAACAAACTATTCCCGTCACCGACTGGTTCAGCCCCGGCAACGAGAACAAGGTTCGAGTGCGCAGCGACCAGGGGCCGTTTCTTCACTGCGTCAATCTTGCCCAGATGATGAAAACGCCCATCGTTCGCTGGCAGCAGGATCAGCAGCAGCGCCACCTCGACGCGGTGGAGAACGCCTTCCACGACATCCGAACATTTCACGGCCAGCCGCATGGTTTGTATGGCGGCGACGAAGGAATGCACGGCGACGCTCCCGACCGCGGCTCCGAACTCTGCACGGCGGTCGAGATGATGTTCTCACTGGAAAAAATGTTTGAGATCACCGGCAATCCCATCCATGCCGACCGGCTGGAACGCGTGGCGTTTAATGCGCTGCCAACACAGACCACCGACGATTACCGGGGTCGTCAGTATTTCCAGCAGACCAACCAGGCGCAGATCACGATTGGCGACCGCGACTTCTTCAACGACAACAGCGACCGGGTCGTGTACGGCCTGTTGAGCGGTTATCCCTGTTGCACCTGCAATCTCCATCAAGGCTGGCCGAAGTTCGCTCAACATCTCTGGTTGGCCTCGAAAGACGGCGGTCTCGCCGTTGCCGCCTACGCGCCGTCATCGGTGACGGCGAAAGTGCATGGCGGCAAGGCAGTCACGCTCACTCAGGCCGGCGGTTATCCGTTCAAGGAAACCGTCACCATCAGAGTCACCATTGGCGGGCCGGTCACGTTCCCGTTGCATCTGCGAATCCCCGGTTGGACTGCCGGAGCGCAACTCAGCATCAACGGCAAAGCGTGTCCCGAACCGAAGCCCGGCACGATGCACCGCATCGAGCGCGAGTGGAACAACGGCGACACCGTGACGCTTCGTTTCCCCATGCCGGTGCGGGCGACACAGTGGTTTGCCCGCGCCAATGCCATCGAGCGCGGCCCGCTCGTCTTTGCGCTCAGCATTGCCGAAGAATGGAAGAAGATCGAGCCGACCCGACCAGAAGTCACTCCCTCCAACCCCGCGCATCGCACCCTCCTCGAAGTCCGGCCTGCCAGTCCGTGGAACTATGCGCTTTTGAGAGAGGCTGTCACGCAACCTCAGAAACATTTCAAAGTGGAAGTGGTTAGTGAGATTCCGGCAAATCCTTGGAAACGCGATGCTGCGCCCGTGAAATTGATCGGGCGCGGTGTTCGCCTGCCGGAATGGACGTTGTGCCGGCATTCCGCCGCCCTGCCGCCGCTCAGTCCGGTGACCATGCCTGCCGGGGCAAAAGACGAACCGATCACGCTCATCCCCTACGGCTCAACCACACTTCGCATAACTGTCTTTCCGTGGATCGGAAAAGCAAGGAACTAAACCATGAAAAAATATGCTTGTCTCCTCGTTCTCCCGCTGCTGTTGGCGTCGTTTGCAACGGCGTCACCCCCCAACATCGTCGTCATCCTCGCCGACGACCTCGGTTACGGCGACGTGCAGTGCTACAACCCGCAGCGCGGCAAAATCCCCACGCCGCATCTCGACCGGCTCGCCGCGCAGGGAATGCGGTTCACGGACGGACATTCATCGTCGGGCGTCTGCTCGCCATCACGTTACGCGCTGCTCACCGGGCGTTATCACTGGCGGACGCGGCTGCAATCCGGCATCGTTGGCGTGTTCGGCGAGCCGTTGATTGCGCCGGACCGTCTGACGATTGCCGGGCTGGCCAAGCAACACGGCTACCGCACCGCCTGCATCGGCAAATGGCATCTCGGTTGGGACTGGCCGATTCCCGAAGGCCAACGCAATCTGTTCGCCGGTTTCGGCGGAAAAGCGGGAGGCGGCGGCCAGAACATCGCCACCGCTGTCACCGATGCCCACCGCGCCGCATGGCGCGAAGTATTCAGCCAACCGATCCCCGGCGGCCCGACCACGCGCGGCTTTGACGAATACTTCGGCACCGATGTGCCGAACTGGCCGCCGTATTGTTTCATCGAGAACAACCGCACGGCGGGCATTCCCAGCGAACTGTTGCCCGTTGAAAAACTGAAACGAAATCAGGCCAGTCTCCAGGGACCTGCGTTGCCGGGATGGACTCTGGAACCGATTTTGCCGGCGCTCGGCGACCGCGCCTGCGAGTTCATCACGCGCCAAGCCAGAGCCAGAAAGCCGTTCCTGCTCTACATGCCGTTGACCACGCCGCACACGCCGCTCGCCGTCAATGAACCGTGGCGCGGCAAGAGCGGCCTCGACAACGCCGCCGCCGATTTGATCATGGAGACTGACGCCACTGTCGGGCGCGTGTTGAACACACTCGAAACATCCGGCGTCGCCGGCGAGACGCTCGTGTTTTTCACCAGCGACAACGGGTTTGCTCCGTACGTCGGCGCAACTGACTTGGAAGCGCGCGGGCATTATCCGAGCGGCCCGTTGCGCGGCTACAAGGCCGACGCGTGGGAAGGCGGACATCGCGTGGCGTTCATCGCGCGCTGGCCCGGCGTCGTCAAGCCCGGCCGCGTCTGCGGCCAGCTTGTGCATCAAGCCGACATCATGCGGACGCTGGCCGACGTGCTCGGCGCGAAACTTCCCGACAACGCCGGCGAAGACAGTTTCAGCTTCCTGCCGCTGTTGAAAGGTGATGACAGGCCGATTCGTCCGCACGCCGTCAGTTGCGCCGCCGGCGGCACGCCGGGCGTGCGCAAAGGCGACTGGAAATACATCCCCGGAACCAAACCGGAACTCTACAACCTCGCCGACGACATCGGCGAAACGAAGAATCTCGCCGGCGAAAAGCCCGAACTCGTCGCTGAGATGAAAGCGTTGCTGGAGAAACTCGTCACCGACGGACGCAGCACCCCCGGCGCGCTCCAGAAGAACGACGTCGAAGTCCGCCGTTATCCGCTCCCGCAAGCGCCGCCCAAACAGAAAGGGAAGAAGGTAAAGAAATGAGGCAGTTCCTTCTCGCGCTTCTCACGTCGCTGACTGTCAGTGCTGCGACCGGCCCGCGTTGCCGAAGACCAAGAACATGTTTGCCCGCTGGGGTCTTCAAGGCGCCATCGCCAACCTGACCGGCACCGAGAATTCCGGATTCAAGCCGCGCGCCAAGGCGGCTCCGAAGAAGAAATAACGCGCAACGGCACCATAAGGCACCCAATTCACCGTTCGCACAGTTCGCCTCTCAGAACACTTTGGGTGCCCGGTAATCAAGTTGACATCCTGAGGGGCCATCGCTAGTTTTCACCGCAGTCGGACATCGTTTTTGGGGTTCGCCTCTTGCCGGAGATCTTGTCCCACTAACAATGTTGGCTATTGGTCTGATGTGATGATTGTGGCGCTGCTATATCTGTTATCGTTTGTCGTCATCCTCTACCACAACTACTGCGCGATGAGGGACGTGGTCGAGAGACCTGCGATTGCAAGGTCGCCTTTGTTCTTCCTATTTTATCTTGGCTTCGCGTATGGGGTTATTGGTGGCGTGTGGTACGAATATGGATGAAAGCTTGCGGCCGCTGCATTAGTTCTGTCGTGGAGCGTGGACAAATGCTCCTTCAGATATTTCTTCCGTCAGTACGTCCGCGAACTTGCGGAGCACCTGTTCGAGTACGACGAGTTTGAGCCAGGGTTGCCAGCGGCGGAGAGGACACTGAAGGCATACGACATGGCACAAAGAATTGCACTCGATCATACGAAGGAGTAGCTAACAACCACACCGTGCCAATTCGCTATTGTTCACTGTTCACGTATACCGCTCCTTTTCTCATGGCAAATTTCTCCTTTGCGCGGGCAGTGGAGTTGCACTAGATTGCCTCGCCATGAAGGTCAAAGATTCAAAAATCAAGGTTGAAGTTCCTTTCGACCCGGTGCTGTTTGCCGCCACCGTGCCCTCGCGCAAGCCTACTCCGAAAGACGTTGAAGATTGCAAGGAGCGCGAGGACGACGCCATCGAGCCGCAAGAGTTCGACTCGATGGAAGACATGGTCAAAGATCTATGACCTTCCGTCGCGACAAGCGATTCAAACGCGAGTTCCGCAATCTTCCACCTGAAATCAAACGCGCCGCCTTCGCCAAGTTTGCCTTGTTCACCCGCAACTGGCGTCATCCCTCGCTCAACGTCCACAAACTCGAAGGCATCCTCTGGCACGGCCACCAAGTCTTCGACCTCTACGTGACTGACCGTTACCGGGTGCTGTTCGTGATTGATCACGATGTCATCGTTTCGTTTTCGATTGGTCCGCACAGCATCGTCTCCAAATAGCGCGAGTTGTGCGCGGGTCTGACCGCGCGCCATTCCTCGCCCTTCTTCAACCGCACCGGTCGTGGAAACGAAAAATCGGCAGCAACGCGGTGCAGTTCAAACCTTTGGGCAGGAATGTGGGGCAGGTTTGTAACCTGCCTGATTTTAATTGAAGAGCAGGTTGCAAACCTGCTCCACATTGAGCGGTTGCCCAAAACTCGAACTGCACCCGGTAACAACGCGGAACTTTGCACCGACGCCTGATTCTGGTACAATTCAGCCATGAAACAATTCCTTGTTCTCCTTCTTGTGTTTCTGGTGCCTCTTTGTGGCCATTCCGCCACAGCGGGCAAACCCAACATCCTTTGGCTCTCGGCCGAGGACATCAGTCCGAACCTCGGCTGTTACGGCGATTCCTATGCCGTGTCGCCCAACGTTGATCGTTTCGCGCAACAAGGCGTCCGTTACATGCACGCTTACGGCATCACGGGCGTCTGCGCGCCGAACCGGTCCTGTCTCATCACCGGAGTCTATCCGTCGCGGCTCGGCACTCACGGGATGCGTTCCACCGTCACGCTGCCGGATGCGGTAAAATGTTTCCCCGAATATCTGCGCGCCGCTGGTTACTACTGCTCGAACAACGCGAAGACCGATTACAATTTCCCCGTGCCAAAAACCGCGTGGGACGAATGCAGTCGCAATGCCCACTACAAACATCGCAAGCCCGGCCAGCCGTTCTTCGCCGTGTTCAACCACGAGGTTTGTCACGAAAGCCAGATTCGCGTTCCCGAGGAGCGATACCAGAAGAACACCGCGCGTCTGACCCCGGCACAACGGCGCGACCCGGCCAAGGCGCCCGTGCCGCCGTTTCATCCCGACACGACGGAAGTGCGTCGCGATTGGGCGCGTTACTACGAAAACATCACCGCGATGGACTACCAGATCGGCGACAAGCTGAAAGAACTCGAAGACGCCGGCCTCGCGGAGGACACCATCGTCTTCTTCTTCGGCGACAACGGCGCGGGGATGCCGGGTATGAAAAAATGGATTTGGGAAGGCGGCCTGCACGTGCCGCTGATCATCCGTTTCCCAAAAAAATGGCAGCACCTCGCGCCCGGCGCGCCGGGCAGCGCAACCGACCGGCTGGTGAGCTTTGTGGATTTTGCGCCAACAGTTCTCAACTTGGCCGGGGTGAAGTTGCTGCCGCACTTCCAAGGCACGGCGTTCCTCGGCAAACAGGCTGCCAAACCGCGCGAGTTTGTCTATGGCATCCGCGACCGGATGGCCGAGCGGCTCGACTGCGTCCGCGTTGTCCGCAACGGCGAATATCAATACATCCGCAATTTCCATCCGCACCTGACATGGTCGCAGTACATCAGTTACACCGAGGAGATGCCGACGATGCAAGTATGGCGCAGGGCGGCGGAAAACCACACGTTGCGCGGTCCGCGGGCGCGTTACTTCCAGCCGCGCAAACCGGTTGAGGAGTTCTACGACACCAACGCCGACCCGCACCAGATTCACAATCTCGCCGGCGATCCCGCGTTCCGCACGATCTTGGAAATCTTCCGGGCGGAATGCGATCGTTGGATGCTTGCCTCCGGTGATCTCGGCCTGCTGCCCGAATACGAACTCCATCGCCGCGCGCCGGACGGCGTGCTGTACAACGTGAAGGAGAATCCGTTGCCGGCGCTGCTCGACGCCGCAAAACTCGCGAATGCGATGAAACCCGAAAACCGGCCCCGTCTGGTGAAGTTGCTGGAGAACAAGGACCCGGCGTTGCGATGGTGGGGCGCACTGGGTTTGGTGGCGCTCGGACGGGAAGCGAAGCCGGCCCTGCCGGCCCTGCGCAAGGCGTTGGACGATGACGCGCCGGAAGTCCGCATCGCCGCGGCCGAAGCCGTTGGCAATCTTGGTGATGATGCCGCGGCGTTGCGCGTGCTCACCACGGCGTTGCGGGACGAGAGCCAGTTTGTGCGGCTGGCCGCGCTCAACGTCCTCGACCGGTTCGGCGCGCGCGCCAAACCGGCATTGCCGGACATCCGCGCCGCTGGTATGAAGTCGAAAGACCACGTCGCCGGCTACGTCAACCGCATGGTCGGCTACATGCCGGCGTGGATCGAAACTGGAAAACGAAAGGTGGAAAACGAATGAAACACGTTCACTTGCTGGCCGCATTGCTCGTCGCTGCCGCCGTCCACGGGGCTGACAAACCGAACATCCTCTGGATCTCTTGCGAGGACACCTCGCCGTGGTTCGGGTTCTGCGGCGAGAAACAGGCGCGGACGCCGAACCTCGACGCCTTGGCGCGCGCCGGCGTTTACTACAACAACGTGTTTGCCTCCGCGCCCGTTTGCGCCCCGTGCCGGTACGCGATCATCACCGGGACGTACGCGACCGGCTACGGCACCCAACGGCTCCGCTCGGAGTTTGCCCTGCCGGACACGATCAGGGGGTTTCCATCGTACCTGCGCCAGGCCGGGTATTACTGTTCCAACAACGCCAAGACCGACTACAACACCAGCGACGAGAAACGCCTCATTGCCGAGTCGTGGGACGGATGCAGCGCCGAGGCGCACTACAAGAACCGGAAACCGGGCCAGCCGTTTTTTTCCGTGTTCAATTTCATCGAGACACACCAGAGCCGCGTCTTCGAGCAGACCCGCTCGCCGCTGATTGACCCGGCTGAGCGACACAACCCGGATACCGTCACGCTTCCGCCGTATTACCCGGACACGGCGGCGGCGCGCCGCACGATGGCGCGCGTGCAGGACTGCATCACCGCCGTGGACACGCGCGCGGGCGAGATTCTCGCCGAGTTGGAACAGGAAGGATTGAAGGACGACACGATTGTCTTTTTCTGGCCCGACCACGGCCAGGGCATCCCGCGCGGCAAACGCACGCTCTGGGACACCGGCCTGAAGGTGCCGCTGATCGTTTATTTCCCTGAAAAATATCGTCACCTCGCGCCAACCGCGCCCGGCGGAACGTGCGACCGGCTGGTGAGCCTGATGGACCTCGGCCCGACGTTGCTCAGCCTGCTTGGCCTGAAGGTTCCGTCGCACATGCAAGGCCGCTCGTTTCTGGGCAAGGCCGCTGCGCCGCCGCGCGAACACGTCTTCGGCGCGCGCGACCGCGTGGATGAGGTGCTGGAGTTGTCCCGGTCCGTTCGGGACAAACGCTATCTTTACGTCCGCAACTTCATGCCCGACCTCTCGTGGAACCAGCCGGAAACGTTCTCCGACCAGCTTGATTTGCGCCGCGAAATCACGCAGCTCGCCGCCGCCGGCAAACTCAACGCCGACCAGCTTACGTACGCCGCGCCGACGAAACCGGTCGAGGAGCTTTACGACACTGACACCGATCCCTGGCAATTGAAAAACCTCGCCACCGACCCCCAACACCGCTCCGCGCTGGAACGCCTGCGCCAGGCGCTGCGCGGGTGGCAGCTTGAACACCGCGACCTCGGCCTCCTGCACGAGTGGCAGGCAGCCCTGCTGTGCGCGGAAACCGGCCGCCCGCTCATCGAAGCCGCGGCCCGAATCCCGTTCGAGCGGATCCTCGACACCGCGTGGCGGGTCGGCCAACAGGGACAGGTTGGCGAGTTTGCCAAGCGGCTTGGCGATTCGGACCCGACCGTGCGTTACTGGGCCGCCATCGGCCTGCGCGTCGCCGGGCCGGAAGCTGCCAGCGCCAAGGCGGCGCTCCAGAAGGCGCTTCGTGACAACTCGTTGCCGGTGCGCATCGAGGCGGCCGGCGTGCTCGTTGCGCAGTTCGACGACTCCGAAGCATTGGAACATCTCGCCTCCGTGTTGAGCAACACCGATGATGACGCGGTGGTTCATGCGGCGCGGACGCTGCAGTTGCTCGGCGAAAAAGTGCGTCCCGTGTTGCCGCGACTGCGCGAGGGATTGCTTCGCACGCAAAACCTGTACGCGCGCTGGAGCCTTCAGAACGCCATCGCCTCGATGGCCGTCAATCGCCTGAAACCTTCCCCCCAGCAACGGACAACCTAACCACGGATCCCACCGTCATGCGGGGGAAACCAAAGGACGAATACTGGAGCAAACCGAGTTGCACTGGCAGCATCAAGGAAGTTGCCACTGCATGACGTGGTGGGAACCAACATCCGGAATGATGAACTCTTTGCCGGTGACCTCAAAACCGTGCTTCGCGTAGAACGGCACGGCGCCGGTCCGCGCGTTGCACCAGAGCCTTGTGCCGCCGCGTTCAACGACATGCGCGCGACACGCCAGGAGCAGCGCAGCGCCAATGCCGCGGCGTTGTGCGGTCTCCAACACCGCCATCCCGCGCAATTGCCACGCCCCGGCGTCGCTCGCGCCCGGCGGCGCGAGATGATAGACCGACGCAATACCCGCCATGATGCCGCCCGCGAACGCGCCAAAATGCCGGGTGTCAGGATCGTTGTCGTGCGCAAACACGCATTCACCCGCCGGCCGCCCGGGGCGCAACATGACCTGCCGAATCGGAATCGCCTCCTGCGCCGTGATGATGCGAACAGTTGCCGGAGATGTCATGCGCATACTTTGACGGGTTTCCTCTTTGCCGGCAAGACTGAGTGCAGTCCGATGCGTTCGTCAACGGGTGGAATGCCACCGTCCCAACGGTCGGAGCAGAAACCGTGAACCGTCAAGGATTTGCCGGCCGGCAAAGTCGCCATCACGTCCCAGAACCACGGCTTCGCCGTTGATCTGAAGAGCCTGCCGTCGGACGTCGAGGTGACTCACATCAGCGCTAACGACCAGACCATCGAGGGAATGGCGCCACAAGAAGCTGCCGGTCTTCAGCGTCCAATATCACCCCGAAGCCAGCCCCGGCCCCCACGACGCCGGCTGCCTCTTCGACCAGTTCCGCGAACTGATCGAGAAGCAGTAGCCCGGCGAATGTTCCGGTTTGCCGCCCTCGCCCTCGGCGTCTCGCTTCGCTCGGCTTGTTCCGACTGCGCTTGAATCCATCGGAGAGTTTTCGTATTGTTCAGCCGTGAGCACAGTCGAGATCATTAATGAACTGCCGAAACTGACGGACGCCGAGCGTCGGGCGGTGCGCGAGAAATTGATGGAACTCGCCACCGAACAGGAGGAAGTAGCGCTCGCGGATGCCGCCGCCATCGAAGGGGCGCGGTTGCTCGACCGGATGGAGGCTGAGGATGCCTGTCGCTCGCAAGGGTGAAGTCTGGGTCGTTGACTTTGGGATTGCCGCCAAAGTCCGTCCCGCGCTCCTGTTGACTGACAGTCCTCCCGTGGAAGCGCTTGACCTTGTCACAGTCATCCTTCACACGACTTCACTTCGAGGCAATTTGTGGGAGTTGTCCATTCCGAAGTCATTTCTCAAGGCGGGAGCGTTTCACCTGCAACAAATCCAATCAGTTCCCACCGCTCGACTGGAACGCCGGCTGGGTGCCCTGACGGTTGAGGAAATGCTGAAGGTGGAGCAGTTGCTTCGTCAGCAGTTGCGCCTCTGAGTTGTTTGCCGGTCTTCAGCGTCCAATATCACCCCGAAGCCAGCCCCGGCCCCCACGACGACGGCTACCTCTTCGACCAGTTCCGCGAGCTGATCGAGAAACAGTAGCATGACGCAACAAATCTCCCTCGGAGCGAGGCAGAGTAGGCAACATTGCTGGTTTGATTCTGATTTCAAGCGGACAGCCAGCCGAAGCCAACAACCAGCGATGCAATATTCCCGCACACGGAGATAAGCAACGCCTGTTTCCACAAGAGTGGTTCAACGGACTTCTTGTAGAAGCGATGTGGGGCCAGCTTCATGATGGCCCAAGCCTCGACAAGAACCACGCCAACCTCGAACACAAACCACACAAACGTCACTTGGCGGGGGCGATGCGGAGCATGACTTCGTTGCGGCGCAGGAACGGGGGCGTCCACGGCGGGTCGAAGTAGGCGAACATCGGGTCGCCGTCAGGCTGGAGGTTCTGGCGTTTCAACCACGCGTTCAACTGCGCGAGCGCGTCGGTTTCATTCCGCGCGTTGCGGCTGCCGCTGAACCGGAACACGGCAAACTGGCCGGGCGCAATCGAACTGACAGACACGTTCGCCGCAGTCGGCTGCGGGACGTCCTCGGAGCGCATCGTCTTGGGCATCACGAACGACATTGTGCCGTTCGTCTCCGCCCCTGACATGAAGACCGGCGTGGTCATGGAAATCTTTTGCGTCGCCGTGTTCTGGCCGCCGATGTAGCGGAAGAGTTTCATGAAACTGTCGTTGGAGCCGCTCATCGGCGTCTGCACGAGGACCAGCTTCGGGTAATCGCGCAACTCGAAAGCGCCGTCGGCGCGCAGCACGCGGTACGGAGCCGATTCGTATCCCGCGCGGATGGTGGAGCAACCGACCACGATCAACGCTGTGACCACTACCACTATCAGTCCCGCAATCAACAGTTTCATGTACATGGATTCCTTCCCCGTTTGTGACTTTCGACGCACTACAATAGCACAACAAGAGGAACGACAGGTTGCCTGTCAATCCTGTGCCAGAATCCAGTCGGCGGCGGCGTTGATGTCGTCGGCGACGTGGTTGGGCTTGGTTTTGCCGTCGGCCAGCGTTTCGCGTCCGCCGCCGGTGAGGACAAGGATGGTTGTCACGCCGGCGTTTTGTCCGGTGCTGATGTCGCTGGGGCGGTCGCCGATCATGTAGCAGCGGGCGAGGTCAAGGCCGAACTCGGCGGCGGCATCACGGAGCGACTTGGGGCTTGGTTTGCGGCAGTCGCAATTATCGTCGGGATGATGCGGGCAGACGTAGTAGCGGTCAATGTGGACGCCGTGGGCGGCGAATTGTTTGTTGAGATGATCGTGGACAATCTCGACGTGCTGGCGCGTGAAGAAGCCGCGGGCGACGCCGGATTGGTTGGTGACGACGAGCAGCTTGAACCCGCCGTCCTGCAACCGTTTCAGTGCGCGGTAGGCGGCTTCGATGATGATGACGCGTTCGAGTTCGCCGACGTAGTTGGTGTCCTCCATGAGGACGCCATCGCGGTCAAGGAACACGGCTCGTTGGTTTTTCATGCGGCGCGCATTGTACGCGGAAACCGACCGCCTGCAAGTTCCCAAACCGGTTGGAACATCGGAGTTCTTGACTCATCGGGCCGACGGACTAGAATCCCTGCCCATGCAAACTCACCCTCTCTTCTGTGCGTTCACCCTTCTGCTCGCGACGCCCACCAGCCTGTTGCAGGCGCTTGGCTACATGGCGGTCTTCGCCTTGGTTGGCATCGTGGTGGCCGTGCTCGGCTACAAGATCTTCGACAAATGCACGCCCGGCGACATGAACAAGGAGATCGTCGAGAATCGCAACGTGGCCGCCGCCATCGTGGCGGGCGCGGTGATCCTCGGCGTCTGCATCATTGTTGCCGCGGCAATCGTGGGTTGATCCCCGGTGAAACGAAGCCGTCGCGTCAAACTCGTGCTGCTCAGCGGCCTTTCGGCCGGCGCGCTGGGCAGTTACAGCGCGTCCGCCGCCGGGCCGCCCGCGATCAGCACGGGTGGGGTTTATACCAACAATCTTCAGATTTCCGGCGCGGGTTACTATCACGCGCCGTTTCGCGCGTGGTATTCGCTGCCGTACAATTATTTTGATCCGCAGACCCGGCGTTACTACTACGGCGGCCAGTGGGGACTGGAACCGCACCAGACCATCACCAACATCTCCGCGCCAACCGTGCAGGCGGTGAATCAAGTCGCGTCGGCGCGCACCGACGTGGTGCGCCGCAGCGGTTTTGGCAGCAGCTCGCGCAGCCGTTTCGTGGGAACCTGATGCAACGTCATCCTTGCCAACCCCGCCTTCATTGGCGCGAGAAGGTCGAAAAGATCGGCCTGACGTTTCACACGCCCCCGGAAGGCCCGTACTGGGATGAATCGGCCTGCTACGAACTCACTGCCGCCGAGGTGGACGCGCTCGAAACCGCCGCGCACGCGCTTCATTATCTTTGCATCGAGGCCGCGGAGTCCGTCATACGCAACCACTGGTGGCAACGGCTCGGCATTCCCGAACTCGCCGTGCCCGCCATTCTTCGCTCGTGGGAGCGCGACGACTTCAGCCTGTACGGGCGGTTCGACCTCAGCTACGACCCCGACTCCAAGTCGGGGCCGAAACTTCTCGAATACAATGCCGACACGCCGACGGCGCTGATCGAGGCAGCCGTCGCGCAATGGTTCTGGCTTCAAGACACGCATACCGGCGCCGACCAGTTCAACTCGATTCACGAACGGCTCATCGAGGCGTGGCGGCGGTTTGCCGGTAGTGTTTCTTGTAGGCCGACTCTGCGAGTCGGCGATGTTCCGTCCGCCGACACACAGTGTCGGCCCACAACGAGCATCCACTTCAGCAGCGTCAAGGAACACATTGAGGACGAACAAACCGTCCTGTATCTGCGCGATACCTGCGAACAAGCCGGCGTGAAGACCAAACCGGTGTTCATCGAGGACATCGGCTGGGACGAGAAGCAATCGTGTTTCGTTGACCTCGACAACGAGCGGATCACGCATTGTTTCAAGCTCTACCCGTGGGAATGGCTCTGGCACGAGGAGTTTGGTCCGCACCTCGCGCGCGAGCCGGTCCTGTTCATCGAGCCGACCTGGAAAATGCTCCTCAGCAACAAAGGTCTCCTGCCGATCCTCTGGGAGTTGTTCCCCGGCCATCCGAACCTTCTGCCGGCCTACGAGGACGCTGCGCCGCTCGGCCCGCACTTCGTCCGCAAACCGAAACTCAGCCGCGAAGGCGCCAACGTCGCGTGGTTCGAGGGCGGCGTCGCCGTCGAGGAAACCGATGGCGACTACGGCGAGGAAGGGCACGTGTTCCAAGCGGCGGCGCCGGTGCCCGAATTCGACGGCAACCGCCCAATCTTCGGCGTCTGGATCGTTGACCACGAACCGGCCGGGTTGGGCATCCGCGAAGACACGCGCCGCATCACCGGCAACCTGAGCCGGTTTGTTCCCCATTATTTCCGATGAATGCCCACGCCAATCCCACTGCGCTGACCGTCGGCAAGTCCGGTAAACTCTGCGGCGTGAACTACCGCGTCGCCGGGCGCGTCGTCCTCGGCGTCACTGTGCAGGGCGAGACGTATTACTGGAACGAGTTTCATCTCATGGACGACACCGGCCAGTCCGCCACGCTCGTCTTCGAGGAAGGCGAGGGCGGCCCCGAATGGAAACTGTTTGTAATGTTCGAGCCGGTCGAGCCGATGGCGGTCGCTGAGGCCGCGCGCAAACGGGTCGGCGACACCGTGAGCCTCGACGGCAAGCCCATCAAGATCACACTCGCCGGCCAATCGCGCGTCTATCACATCGAAGGACAAGCCCCCGAGGGCGTCGAGGTCGGCGACATCGCCAACTATTTCAACGCCGACACCGGGTTCGAGATGCACGTGGCCAGTTGGACTGGCGCTGAGATTGAGTTTTATCGCGGCATTGACGTGACGGTGGACGACGTGGCGTCCGGCTTTGGTTTGCCGGTGGAAGGACTGACCGGCGGCGGTCTCGCGCTGGAGAGCGCGGAAACGGGGAGAACGACGGGATCGTCCTGGCCCGTTTTGCCCAAGGTGATTTTGGTGTTTGTCGCCGGGCTGATCGCATTCGCCGCTTACACGGCCTCGAAGGAGCGGCGCTTCGGCGCAGTGCCTGTGAAACAAAAAACGCCGCCGGTTCGGCTTGTGGTCCGCGCTTCCGGCGCGCTCGGCGGCCAGTTCTACACCGTCACCGGCCATGCCGTGATCGAGATTGCCCGCGTCGGATCGCGCTACGACTGGCACGAATACACGCTCGACAACAAACTCCTGCTCATCAACAACCTGACGGGCAACGCGTCGCACTGGCATCTGCTCCGCCCCGCGCAACCGGCAGCGTCGCTGACGCCGACCGCCGCCGCCGCTTTGCGAGCGAATGACCCGTTGTCGTTGGACGGCGCGACACTGACGGTGCGCGACCTGTTCCAAGCGCCGGGCGCCGGGATGTTTGGTTTGTTGGCCCAATCCGGCAACGAATGGGCTGTTGTCCGTTGGACGGCAAGGGACATCGAATGTTACCGCGGCGCTTCCTTGCCTGAAAAGGACGTCGTCGCGGCGTTCAAGTAATGGAGACCTACGGGAAGTAGCCGATTTGCTTCAACGCGTCGGCAATATGCGGGTAGATGCGCATCGCGTTGCGGAAATAGATTTTCTCCAGCACATCGAGCGGCAGTGCGAGGCCGCGCATCTTGTGCTCGTCCTTGATGCCGCTTGGCAATTCCTTGTCGGTCTCCAAAAACTCGAAGTACCGCTGATACTGCGGAACCTTGTCGCGAATCTTCGGGAACTTCTTGTCAAGCTCCGGCACGAACCATCTGCTGGCCATGTCGGTCCCGAAGAGGATCCGGTCGGCGTACTCGATCATGAAGTCGCGCAGGTTGTCGCGTCCCACCGCGTGCAGGAAGTTCGGCACGGTGGCAAGGTCCACGTTCAGGTTCGGATACGTCTTGAGCATATAACGCAGGTAGTCCAACTGTTCGTCGGAAAGACACAGCCAGAGCATGTGGGCGTTGACCACGACAAGCCGCGGATGTTTTTTTAGCACGTTTTCCCATGCATGTTGTTGTCGCCAGAACTCCACCGGTTCATCGAACCATTCTGTGCGCCGGCCAAACGTTCCGCACGGGTTCGCCACGTGGGGCGATGTGGCCACCATGCCTATCTGTTCCATCTTGTCGAAGGTGGGATCGTTGGCGGGCAGGTCAATCTGAACGCCGCGCTGCCAGCCGGGATAGAACTTGAAGCCCATCACGCCGCGCTGCTGCCACTCGACGAGTTCCTGCGGTGAGAACCGCAACCCGTCCTTGATCGTGAAGTCGCTGATGCAGAACTGGATTCGTCCCCGGTAACGTTTCCGCATCTCGTCCATATCCGGTGGCTCGGCCCGGCCGAGGCTGATAAAGATGGCCATATTGGCATTGAGTTGTTCCTTGATGGCGTCGCGCAACTCCATCACTTCGTCCAGAGTTTCCCAGTTGTTGCTGATGTGGGTATGCACATCAATCCGCGGCATGGTCGCCAGCGTGAACGGCTTTTCGGCTTGCGCCATTCCTCCCATCATCAAACAAATTGCTATCCAAACGGTGTTCATCAAAAAACGTGACATAAATGTTTCTCCTTTTGTCTGCATGGAATCTTTACGGGTTCATTGTAGCGTGGCGGGTGGGATGTTCCAGCCGTGGGCGGTGACGCGTGCGCCGCCGGGCAACGGCTTGGCGGTTTCGATGGTGATGATGCGCGGTTCGCTGGGGAGGAGGTTGAAGTAGTTGTCGCTGTAATACGCCGGCAAAATGCGCGCGCCGGTCTTCGGGTCGCGAAGGGTGAGGCGAATCATCATGGCAGGCGTGAACGACGGGTTTTGGAGCTTGACGGTGATGAGATTGCCGCGCGCGTCGGCCTGGCCTTTGAGCGTGACCGGCGGCATCAGGTTCATGTTTTGGAAATGTTCCGGCTGAGTGGCGAGCCAGTAGTCGTTGCGCGAGAGCAAGGTGTCGCTGCGCAATTCGAGCCGCAACAACCACGCGACGGTATTGGTCGAGGGCGGCGTGGGCGCCTTGGCGAGCGTGATGGCGGTATTGGCGAGCACGTCGAGGTTGGTCGTGGTCGAGCCGAGCGGTTTGCCGTCAAGCCCATACACGGCCGCAGTGGCCTTCAGGGATTTCAACGGCGCCAGCGTGGTGTTGATGACGCTGATGGTGCCATCGGGTTGATCGTACTGGATATGGACGCTTTCGCAGGCTTTACGGACGGCGTAATAGGAAGCGTGCGCGTCGTAATCCCACGTGTAGAACTGCCAGTTGAGACTCGGCCAGGAGGGATGACTCATCCACGCGAGCAGGCCGCTGCTCGGGTTCCAGAGTTTGGCGTTCCACGCCTCGAACATCGCGCGATGGCTGTCGTAGTTGATCATCTGCGCTTTCCGGCAAAAATCGTCGAGGCTGCCGACAGCGCCGAATCGGTTGGTGATGGCGTTGAAGTAACGGGCGCAATTGCCGCCGCCGGTGATGTGCCAGTCGTGATAAGCCCACGTGTCGGAGATCGGCCATTGTTCCGTCGGCGGGATGAACGCGCGCATCACCTCGGCTTCGGGCACCGACGCGGTGCCGAGTTCCGTGCTGAATCCGCGCGCCAGGTTCGCATACGTTCCCGGCGAACGATAATCGCGCGGACCGCCCGGCATCAAACTAAGCTGGCGCGAGTTGGGCTGATAGTAGCGGGTGCCGTCGAGTTCATGGACCAATCGCCACAACGCCTCGTTCAACGACGGCGCGGGCACGCCCTCGTGACGGCCGCACCAGAGGGCGAGCGACGGATGATTGCGGTGCCGGCGGATCGTGTCGGCGGCGTTGGCGAGAAAAAGTTTCTCGTCAACCGGGTCGAGGTTCCAGCGGGCAGTCGAGATCCAAAAATCGTTCCAGACAAGCAAGCCATACTCGTCGCACAGGTCGTAAAACGTCTCCGACGCGCTCTGCCCGGCCCAGTTGCGGATCATGTTCAGCCGGGCGTTGCGATGAAGGCGGAAACAGGGTTCGAGTTGTTCGCGCGAAACGCGTTTCAGCGCATCGTCCATGCCCCAGTTGCCGCCGCGGATGAAAATGCGCTGGCCGTTGACCTTGATGACGAGTTGCGGCGGCGCATTGGTCGCGGTCAATTCGCGGACGGCGGGCGAGTTCGTCCGCAGCGTCGGCATCCCGCCACTGTCGGACCCGACGCTCCAGAGCGCGGCGTGGCGGACATCCACAGCCGGTTCGCGCGTGCCGCGTTCGGCTGTTGGCGCGTACTCGATCCGGCGTTCCTTCCACTCCGGCAATGGCGAAAACGCCGTCAACTCATACGACACCTCGCGGATTCCGAACCGCGTTCGTTTCCGGTCGCTTTCGCGCCCGGTGTTGTCGAGGAACGCGAGGTTCATCCGGTACAGGTCCGGCACGCCGTAGCCGTTGGGCCACCAGAGGCGCGGTTTCGGCACGCGGACCGGGTCGAATTTCACAAGGCGCTTCTCGCGCGGGGCCAGTTCGAGTTTCTGTTCGAAGAGCGCGCCCTCGAAACCGCCGCGCAGAATGCCCGATTGCGGTTGATCGGTCTGGTTCGCGACCTCGACGCTGACAAACACGTCGGCGGGCGCCACTTCGGGCAACGGCAGCCTGGTCACGACGTGCGGTTCGCCGAGCGTGACCGTGCCGGTTGCGCGCAACAACACGTCCTGCCACAGCCCGGTACAACGGTCGCGAATACCGGGAATCCAGTCCCAGCCTTCCGCGCAGATGAACGTCGGCCCGTCCTGGCAAAGCTGGCCGCCGTTCGGTCCCGGTCCGCCGTCGAGGGATTGTTCGTGCGGGATGCCAGGATGGGGCGGCGGCGCGATTTTTACGGCGAGCACGTTGTTGCCGTCAGGCGCGAGTTTCGATGTGATGTCGAACACCGCGCGCTGGAAAGCGCCTGTGACGGAGCCGAGCGCCGCGCCGTTCAGCCAGAAGTCGGCGCGATAATTGATGCCGTCGAACTGGAGCCAGACGTTGCGCTTGGCGAACTCCGGCGGCGGACGGAACTTGAGGCGATACCAGTAGTCCTGCTTGTTGAGCGATTCGGGAATCGCCAGATTGTTCAGGCCGTAATACGGATCGGGATGAACGCCTTGGTCCACCAACGTCGCCAACACCGTGCCCGGCACCGTCGCCGGCCACCACGTCGAATCGTCAAAACCGGAACGCGACACCGCATCGTCATCGGCGGCGACGCTCGGCCCCGCCGCGAGCCGCCAGCCGCTTCGCAACGCCACGCCCCCGTCCACGCGCGCATCGGCGCGCACGGTGGTTTGCTGCGCGCGCGGCGCGCTGGCCAGGGTTTTCGATGTCGGCAACGTTGCGCCTTCCTGCGGCGCGGGAAGACCCGGATTGCGCGCGGCGAAGTACTCAACGGGATCAAATGTCGCGACGCCGACGTTGCCGTTGACGGCGGTGTAGTACGCCAACCATTTGTTTTGGAACAACACGAGGCTCGTGATCGCAGCGACGCTCTCCGCCCTGCGGCTCCTCTCGAACAACGTTTGCGGGCGCAGCGTCGGGAACCGCGACCGCAACAACACGCGCGCCGGCTGCGCCGGATCGAGCAACGCCTGGCCCGATGCCGTGATGTTGCCGGCGCGACCGTTGTACACGAGCAGCAACCCGCGCTCGGTGATCATGGCGACGCCCGGCGTCACGCCGTCGGCATCGAACTCGTCCTTGCGCGGACCGAGCACCGCTTCCGCCACCGGAAACCAGCGCGCCAAATCAGTCGAAGCCGCAAGGTTGATTTTGCCTTCGCCCCAAAACATCCAGAACCGTCCGCCGATTTGCGCCGCGACCGGTTTCCCGTTGACCAATCGCGTCACAATCACACCCGCGCCCGGCGGGGCCGTGGCAGTCTCGCCGAATGCCGGGCCATGTTTTTGCCAGCGCAGAAGATCGCGCGACGACGCGACCGCGAGCCGCGAACCGCGCTCGCCGTGTTGCACGTAAGTCATCACGTAAATGCCGTTTTCGGTTTCGACGACGCGCGGCGTGGCGCAGCCGCCCTTGACCTCGGCGAGCCGTTGCGGGTCGGTGGACGGCGCGAGGACCGGTTGCGCGCTGCGCTCGAACGCGAATCCATCGGCGCTGACAGCCAGCCCGATTCGCGCGATTGTCTTGTCGCTGCCGGCGTAGAACAGGCAGATTTTCCCATCACGAATAATGGCCGACGGACTGGAAGCGCCGCCGGTTTCCCAAGAGACGCTGGGATTGATTGCGAGAATAGGTTTGGGATCCTCGCGGCGCGAAAACGGACCGAGGTCCCAGCGCGGCAAATCCTGCGCCCGTCCCATCGGGGCAGCGACGAGGAGGATCAGGAAGCAACACCTTTTCATGCGGCCAGTATAGCCGGACGACCGGGCAAATCCACACGGAACGAATCTCATGGGGCAACCACGCTGCGTCGCACGATTTCCGCCAGTGAGACCGTCGGTTCCCAACCGGTCAACCGGCGGATTTTACTGATGTCGGGCACGCGACGGCGCATGTCCTCGAAGCCCTTCGCGTACGCCGTTTCGTACGGCACGAACTTCAACACCGATCGTCCGCCGGCTGCCGCGTTCACTTGGCGCGCCAACTCGGCGATGGTGACCTCCTCGGTGCTGCCCACGTTGAACACTTTTCCCCGCGCCTCGTTGTGTCGCGGCAACCCGATCAATGCCCGGACCGTGTCGCTCACGTCGCAAAAACACCGCGTCTGTTGGCCGTCGCCGTGAATGGTGATCGGCTCGCCGCGCAACGCCTGCGCCGCGAACCGCGGCAACACCATCCCGTACCGGCCCGTCTGGCGCGGCCCGACGGTGTTGAACAGCCGGACGATGAACACCGGCAACCCTTTTTCCCGCCCGTACGCGAGCGCCAGAAATTCATCGAGCAACTTCGAGCAGGCGTATCCCCACCGCGAAAACGCCGGCGGCCCGATCAACAGATCGTCCGACTCCGAAAACCGTTCGCGCTCGCTTTTGCCATAGACTTCCGACGTTGACGCCAGCAAGACCCCCGCGCCGCGCCGCGCCGCCGCCGCCAGGACGTTTTCCGTGCCGGCCACGTTGTCTTTCAGCGTGTACACGGGCCGGTGAATGACCAGTTCGACACCCACCGCCGCGGCAAGGTGATACACAAAGTCCACCTTCGCCATCAACGGTTCCAACGCCGCGGCATCAAGAACGTTGCCTTCCGTGAAATGAAATCGCCCGTGTCCTTCCAACGCCGACAAGTTCGCGCGCGAACCGGTGCTCAGGTCGTCAATGACGTACACCTCCGCGCCAGCCGACACGAGCGCCTCGGCCAGATGCGACCCGATGAACCCGGCGCCACCAGTGATTAAAATTCGTTGCACGCCGCCAGTATAGGCGTCGGCTCTCGAATGCCAATCCCGAAACAACGCTGGTTACGGCACATCGCTTCGCAGCACTTCGATCTCGGCGAGGCAGGCGGCGTGTTTGGCGAAGGCGCGCGTCCTGCGGAGCTTGGTGACTTCGAGTTTGACGTAGCGGACCGGGCGCGCCCCGAATTTGAACTGCTCCGGACCGGTCACGTCAGCCGGCTTGAGGTCTGAAGTCTCGGGACCGGCGGCGGGCTTGCGGAAATTCTGGCGCTTGGCGACTTCGTCCCACTTCTTGCCGTCGGTGGAAACGAGGATCCGGAAATCCACGGGGAACCCGTCGTACGACTGGTCAATCTCGTCGGAGCGCACAAACGGTTCGCTGCCGTCGGTGTGTTGCCATGCGTCGCCGTGGTCGAGCGGCCAGAGATTGACCGCGTTGACCGGCATGACGCCGTTGAGATCAATCTGGACCCATTCGGCGGCTTCGGGGTTGTCGAGCAGCGCGCTGGACCAGCCGCGATGACCGGCGCGCGTGTTGATGCGCGCGCCGTCGGTGAGCTTGCTGGCGTTCCAGTTGTCCTTCTCGGTGGCCGGCTGGTGGTTGCTGGAGGCGGTGACAGGTTTGTAGAGCGCGGCATTTCGGAGCGGCAACGACGCGGGCAACGGTTCTTTCGCCGCGATGGTGTAGAGTTTGCCGGGCTCAGTCGGGAACAGGCAGAGCTGGCCGAAGCGGCGGTTCTCGACTTCCAGTTCGATGCCGTTGACCGTCAACGTCCGGCCCGGCCACGGGTTGAGGACGCCGCAGGGCCGGCCTTTTTCGCTGCGAACGGTGAACGACTGGCAGACGCCGTTTCTCTTTTCGGCGGAAACCAAAAACCCGCCGGCGGCAGGGAGCGCGGCGAAGGCGGCGTTCGGATGATGCCAGCAGGGAAACAACCGGAGAAATCCCTCGTGGCTGTGGAGCAACATGCCGTGAATGGCCTCGACCACCGCTTCCGCGGTCGCGAGGTCCGGGAGAAACGTCGCGCGGAAATGGTGGTTGAACCGCTCGACAATTTCCGGCGGATGATGGGCGAGCCGGGCGGCAATCACGAAAATCTCCGGCGACTCGACGTAGTATTGCGGTTTCACGGCCAACGTGTTGCGCGCGGTCGCCAGCAGGCGCGGATCGGAGCTGAGCGTGATTTGCTCGGCGGGAAACACGGGAAACAGGACGCTGGCCTGGGCGCGGAGAAACGGGTGGAGCGTGTCTTCCGACCACGCGAACACCTTGCGCCCGTAGGCGTGGCTCATTGGGTATTCGCTGAGACGGGCGAGAAAATCCTCCCACCGGGCCAGATGAACGCCGGTCCGCCCGGTGGCGAACCCGGCGATGTCGAGGTCGCACGTCACCTCGATCATCCCCTGATAAAACCGCCGCAGCGCCGCGAGCGCGCTGATGGGATTGAACGGCTCGCCGGCGACCACGTACCGGTAATTGTTGTCGCCCCATGTTTCCTTGTTTTTTTCAAGGCGTTCGTCCCATTTGTCCGCGAGGTCGCGAAGGGGCGGGTATTGCTTCTTGATCCATTCGAGGTCGCGCGTCTGGATCCAGCGGTTGATGGTGCGGATGGCGGCTTCGAGCGGATCGGCGCTCGGTTTCGACGGCGATTGGCTGCTGCCGATGACGTACATGCTGACCGACCACATCCGCTCCAGCAACGGCTCCGCGTCAAGCCGCAGAAAGCTCTTGCGCCAGTGCGCATCCCACCATTGCCGGTGATCGGCAATGAGTTTGTCGGCTTCGGGCAGCGCCGCAACGATTTTTTTCGTGGAAACATCAAAGAGGACGCGCGCCATCTGGCCGGGCGCGACGGTGACGGATTGTTGGGGAACCGATTCAATCTCCACGGCGACCGGCGCGGCGCCTTTGTTGATGATGTCGCTGATCGAAAGGCTGGGGTTGCCGCGCGGCGTCATGGAACGAATCTCGACAGCACCAACGAAAGCGCGAACTTCAGCGTGATACACATCGAGCGTTTGCCTGGGCGAAACATCCTTCAACGACGGAAACCGCAGCGTCAATCCCCCGGCAATCGTCACCGCCGCCGGGCCGCTTTCCGACGGCGGCTTGACGTCACCGGCGCAAAGCGGCAGCGCGAACAGGAACGCAACGGCAAAGCAACGGAGTTTCACGGGGCGTAGCTCAACGTGGGAATCTGGTAATAGCCGGAGCTTTGGCGGGCAACGCACCGGCGATAGATCGGATCCTGAAGCAAACAGGGGCGCCGATCGTTCGCCGGTAGGGACGTGCTGTAAATCCGCAATTCACCGTCCACACTGGTGATGATTTCCTCGCGCCAATCGCCAAGAATGTCGGCCACGGCAACAAACCGGCCTTCAATCCGTCCAACGTCCGGGCCGTTGTATTTGAAGATGCGCTCATTTTGGATGAGTTCGCGCTGGCGGTCAGCGTCCCAATAAACCGTGCGCAGGCCAAACCCCCAATTGGTGTTGTCCGACAACAGCTGGCCCCGGCAATCCCAAAGCCAGGAGGCAACAAATTTGTGTTCCGCTGAATCGGCGCTGTAACATTCCCAACCGGGATGCGCCGGGTCAATGTCGCTGCACAGGCCGAAACTGTGGACGTGCTTGGTGGGTTTGTCGTAGCCCCAGAGAATCTTGCCGGTGGCGGCCTCGACCATGCACATGCCGTTGCTTTTCTGACGCGTCTCGATGTTGTAGTAAATCTGGAGTCCGTCGCGCGACGGATCGAGTTTGCCAATGTATAGGCTGTCGGGATGACCGAGACCGGTCGTCCAAAGTTCCTTGCCGTTCGGCGCAAGCACACAAGAGCCGACGACCACTTCGTCGCGGCCATCGCCGTTGAGGTCGGCGGCCTGCAATCCGTGCGAGCCTTGGCCGGTGTATTCCCTCGGCAGGTCTTTGTTGTCCCAACGCCATTGCCGCTGCAACTTTCGTCCGCGATACTGCCACGCCTCGATGACGATTCGCTTGTACGTGCCGCGGTCAATGAGGATGCTCGGTGTCTTGCCGTCGAGATAGGCAATGCCAAGCTGGTTGCGGCTGGCGCGGTTGTAGCCTTCCTCGGCGAACAACTCGCGCTCCGGCCAGTTGGCCCGGCAAATCAGTTTTCCCGTCCGCCCATCGAGGATCGCAAGATATTCCGGACCGGTCTGCACCCGGCCATCGGCGTCGCGCGGATCGCCTTCGCCGATCTTGACGGCCACCTCGGCCCTGCCGTCGCCATCGAAATCATACACGATGAACGGCGAATACCAGATGCCCTGTTCGATGGACCAACCGAGATCGTATTGCCAGAGCGGTTTGCCGTCGTGACGATAGGCTTCGAGCTTGAACGTGTCGGGACTTTTGCGCCAATACTTTTCCCACGGATCAATGTTGATGGCCGGTTGTTTGATGACGTAGTCCAGTTTGCCGTCGCCGTCGAGATCGGCGATGGCCAGCATCTGCGCCGAGTATTTGCCGCGAAACGGAATCCGCACGAACGGAACCGGCGCGACAAACTCGCCGCCGACCGAATACACCGCGCCGGCGGGCGCTGATTCATCTGTGAAGTCAGTGGTCTTCGTGATCGGCTGCGCATTGAGCTTGACCGGTTTGCCGCCGGCGACCCGGCGAAACACATCGAAGCCGATGTTTGGTTTGTCCGATTGCAACAGTCGCCAACTGACGTGCGCTTTGCCTTGCCCGTCGGACACCGCGACGAGGCCGCGATCCAGTTTCTCGGCGGCCGCCGTCGAAAGCGCCACCAGCAAAACGAGCACGGTCAAGCGCATGGGTTACTTCAACTCCGTGATGAAGATGTTGCGGAACCGGAACTGGCCGCCGCCGGGGACTTCGGCTTGCAGCGAGATGTGGCTTTCCTTCGGCCCTTCGAGGCCGTCGGTCTTCCACGCCGGTTTGCCGTTGATTTCCAACTCCACCTTTGTGCCGCGCACCGTCAGTTTGAATTTGTTCCACTCGCCGGGTTTGGTCAGCCCTTCGCTTCTGGCGTCCTTGAACCCGCCGAGGTTGCCTTCATCGCCCTGGCGCATGTTCACCTGATACCGTCTCGGCCACGGGCGGCCTTGCGGGATTTCATCGTAACGGAAATAAATGCCGCTGTCCCATTTCTCGGTCTTGAGGGCTTTCCACTCCAGTTCGAGAATGAAGTCGCCATACTTGCGTGCGGTCTGGACGAGACCGTTGCCCTCCTTGAGGAGGATGTCGCCGTTGTCAACGACCGCCTCGCAGGTCAGCACCGTCCAGCCGTTGAGTGTTTTGCCGTCGAAGAGCGGGGCGCGTTTCCCGGCGGCGAGGGTCAGGGTTGCCGCGGCGCACGTCAGCGCCGCCCAACAGAGAAGTCTTGCGGTTTTCATGCGCCACTTCGTAGCGCGCCCGCCGCCGACAAGCAAGCGCGAAGAATCCCCGCTGAAGAATCCCCGCGGCGCCGGCGCAAAGCAGTTACTCCGCCAACGCCCCAAACCGCAACGCCCGCACGCTGACGGTCAATTCCGTTGCTCCCAATGCCTCCATCGCAAACAAGAACACAGCCCCGCCCGCGACAATGATGTCCGCCCGCTCCGGCGGAAGCCCCGGCACGCGCCGTCGTTCCGCCAGCGGCAGCGCGTTCAAGTGCGTCACCAATTCCCGCACCGATTCCAGCGTCAGCCGCGCGCGGTCCACCGGCATCCTCGCGATCCGTGCCAGCGTCAGAATTGTCCCGCCCGTCCCGATCATCCGCCAGCGCTCCCCGGCAAACGGGCGCAACGCGGATTTCAATTCAGCCCGCAAATACGCCGCCATCCCGGCAAAATTGTCGCCGAACCGCTCCAGCAATCGCACCGCCCCGACCGGCAAACTCTGCATCCGTTCCACCCGGCCAGCGCATCCCAAAATCCATTCGGTGCTTCCGCCGCCCACGTCCATCACCAACAAACGCTCCGTCGCCCACGACGGATCGCTGGACGCGCCCCGAAAAATCAGTTCCGCCTCCCGTTCGCCGCTGATGATTTGGACCGGCAACGGGCACGCCTGCAAGAACTCGTTTGCATTCGATGCCGAGCGCCCGGCGCTGGTGGTCAGCGCCATCACGTCCGCCGCGTCCAGCGCGCGCGCCCGTTCCACGTATCGCACGATGGCCTCGACCGTGCGCGCAATGGCCGCCGCCGAGAGCCGGCCTGTTTGCTGCAGGCCTTCGCCCAATCGCGTTGTCGTGGCGTCCGCCGCCACCGGCGTGACGACACCCGGCGCGACATCCGCGACAAGGAGTTTGACCGTGTTGGTTCCGACATCAATGACCGCGCGTCGCATGGCGACTGGATAGCACGCGCGGTCATGCCCTCGCAAGCCCGGAACACCGCTTGGTGCGCTGCCGGGAACACCACGCGGAACAGCGCCATCTTTTCCATCACCCACACGCGGCGCCCATTGTCCGGAATAGAGGAACGATCGTTCCTCTATTCCGGACAATGGGTGTGGGATGCTTTTTCCGGGTTCCTGTTTGGAACTGCAATGCATTGTCAGGCCGGTTCCCAGCCTTTGCGGTAGGCGCGGCGGATGTGTTGGCCGGCCTCGGAACAATGCGGCACGCGCAAACGGCGCGCGTCCCACCCGATCTTGCGTCCGAGCCGCAAGGCGATGTTGCCGAGCAACACCAGTTCCGTCAGCGGCCCGGCGAAGTCGAAGCTCGAACACGCCGGGCGGCCGCCTTTGCAGGCGATGAGCCAGTCCTGATAATGATCGCCGCCCGGAATGCGCGGGATCGTCGCGGGCGGCGGCGTGAACTCTTTCATGCGCGATTCCGGCAGCAACCGGCCCGCATAGATTTTTCCTTTGTCGCCGATGTACAGCGCGCCGTGCTCCTTGTTGAAATGACGGTCTTCCATCTCCGGCGGCGTGGGCGGACATTGTCCGCCGTCGTACCAGAACAACTTCACCGGCGGCAGGTTGCCGCGCGCGGCGAAATCCCAGCGGATGATGGACCAACTGGGAAAACTTTCCTTCTTCACCTCGGCGGCATCCACGACCTCGACGGAGACGGGCGCGCCGAGTTTGAGCGCCCACATCGGCGCATTCATCGTGTGGCACGCGATGTCGCCGAGCGCCCCCGTGCCGAAATCCCACCAGCCGCGCCAACAGAACGGATGATAGACATGCCGTTTCTCATCGGGATACTTGTCCTTGAACGGGCGGACCGGCGCGGGACCGAGCCAGAGGTCCCAATCAAGGTGCGCCGGCACCGGGTCGCTGCCGGGCGGGCGGTCTTTGCCTTGCGGCCAGATGGGGCGGTTCGTCCAGAGATGGACTTCGCGGACGTGACCGATGGCATCGGCCTGGATCATCTCGACGAGGCGGCGGATCTCCTCGCTGCTGGTGCCTTGGTTGCCCATCTGCGTGGCAACGCGATGGCGGCGCGCGGCTTCGGTGAGTTGGCGCGCTTCCCAGATGTTGTGCGTCAGCGGTTTCTGGACATAGACGTGCAGGCCGCGCGTGATGGCGCGCATCGCGGCGGGCGCGTGCTGATGATCGGGCGTGCTGATGGTGACAGCGTCGAGCGTCTTGACCTCGTCGAGCATTCTGCGGAAATCGCGGTACAGTTTCGCGCCGGGATATTTCTTCGCGGCGCGGTTCAGGACAATCTCGTCCACGTCGCAGAGCGCGATGATGTTCTCGCCGGCCACGCCGGCGGCGTCGCTGGCGCCCTTGCCGCCGCAACCGATGATGCCGATGTTGAGTTTCTCGTTCGGCGAGACGCGCCGGGGCACGGCGCGGACAACCGTGGACCGGGTGGCGCAACCGCCCAGAGCCGCGCTTCCCGCGGCGAGGGCGGTGGACATCAAAAACTGGCGGCGCGTGATGAGGTGTTTCATGTTCTTTCTGACGAGCCTGCCAATCGCTTCTTCACCGCAAACGGACGACTTGCGCATCAAGCGGCGGCAGTTCCACGGCCCGCCCGGCGATCTGGACACGGGCCGGCTGTTTGTCGTCGCTGTTGACGCAGAGCACATAAACGGCGCCGTCCTTGGCAAACGCACGCCATGCAACCGTCGCGGGCGCCTCGACCGACAGCAGCGACGCGCGTTCCACCGACAACAAAACAGGTATCCACCGGCGGATTTCGTCGGCCATCGTCGTCACGTCTCTCCAGCGCTGCTCGAACGGCGTGGTCTTGTCCATCCGCCAAAGGTCGAACCACGAATAGAAGACCAGGCCGTTGGCCCCGGCGGCGATGCACGACCACGCCATGCAACGCATCTCGGCCAGTGACGGCGGGCGTCCCTCTGGTTTCTTGTACGAGGCCCAATCGAAAATCTGCGGCACCATCCAGGCGGCGCGGGCGCCGAAGGTTTGCGCGACGGTCGTGCGCGTCCATTCGAGCGCCTTCGACGGCGGGCTTTTCGGGATCGGATACGGGTCGGTGCCGATGACATCGAACGTCGGCAGATAGTGGCGGACCTGATCGTACTGGTAGAGCACAACCCACGTCGGACGGCCCGGATCGAGTTCTTCGAGCCACCGGCGATGCGCGGTGAGTTCGTCGAGCATCGTGAGCGGCAACTCGTCGTTGATGTACCACGCGATGATGGCGGGATGATCCTTGAGCGCGTTGACGGTTTGCGTGATGCGTTGACGGGCTTCCGCTTGCGTTTTGATGCCGCGCCGGCCGACGTAGAGGTCCTTGACGCTGTAGATGACGCGGATGCCGTGAGCGTGCGCAAGGTCAACGCCGGCGCGGCCCACGTCGGCGTAGGGCATGATGCAGTTGAACGGCGACTTGGCGTAGATGGCCATTTCGTTCGTCTTGATCCCGCCCCAATAGGTGCCGAGCGGGAAGAACGGTTCGCCGTCCACGATGAGCCGGCGATGCCGGTCAATGTACGACTTGCGCGGCGGAAACTTTCGAACGCGGGTCAACGTCAGCGACTGCCGGCCGAGTTCGCGGCCGGCGGCATTGCGGGCGATGGCGGTGATATCGTATTCGCCCGGTTTCCACGGCGTGGTGTCGAACCGCAGATCGGTCGCGACCGGATGCCCAAGCAGGTCCCGGACTTTGACTTCGACTTTGGCCTGCGGATCGCTCAGGCCGACGTGGACGTTCACAATGCCGCCATCGGTCTGGTCGCGATAGCAATCGGTGATCATCGCCTCGATCGCCGGCGGAATGTATTCGCGGACGCTGACGTCATCGAACCATGCTGTGCCGGTCATGCCTTTGCGGACGTAGCAACTGACGTGACCGCGGGCGGCGTTTGTTGGGACAGGCCCGGTCAGGCCGCGAACGAGTTGCCAGTCGCGTTGTGTGCCCTTGACGCCTTGCGGGTAGCAGCCGCCGAGAAATTTCCCCTCGGCATCGGACCACTCGACGCAGATGGTCGCGCCGTTTTCGTCGCCCTTGATGTTCTCGGTGCGGACCCGCGCGGTGATTTCGTAGCGGCGGCCGGGCTGGAGCTTGAGCGGCTGGCCGCAGAGCCAGTAGCGCGATGGATCATCGTTCGTGTACTGGAGGCAATACTTGCCGGCGTGTGGCTTGTTGGTTGTGAGGCCATAGACGGGGGCGCGCAACCGCCACGGGCCGGCATTGTCTTCAAAGCCGGGATCCACGACAAGATTGGCGTCTTGGGCGGCGCAAACACCGATGGCCAACAGGGCCGTGAAGATCAGCCATTTCACGGGAGCCAGTGTACCGGCAACTGTTGCACGGTGTCCACAACAACATAGCCGTCCGCCGTGCCGACGAGGCCTTGGCTGCCGAGAAAGAGCTTCGGTGTCTCCAGCAATTGCCCTGAGTCGCGTCCGTGTCGGGACTATTTCTTCAGGAACGGGCCGAACAGGTCTATCGGGATGGGCAGGAACGTCGTGGTGTTGTGCTCGCTGGAAATCTCGCGCATCGTCTGGAGGAAACGCAGTTGGAGCGCAATCGGTTGCTGCGCGATCATGGCGGCCGCCTGCACCATCTTCTCGGCGGCTTGGAACTCGCCTTCGGCGTTGACGATCTTGGCGCGGCGCTCGCGCTCGGCCTCGGCCTGCTTGGCCATCGCGCGTTTCATGGTATCGGGCAACACCACGTCGCGGACTTCGACCGACGTGACCTTCACGCCCCACGGGTCCGTGTGGCGGTCAATGATCTCCTGCAGTTCCTGGTTGATCTTTTCGCGCTGGGCCAGCAAATCGTCCAGTTGCGACTGGCCGAGCACGCTGCGCAACGTGGTCTGGGAGATCAGCGAACTGGCCTTGAGGAAGTTTTCCACCTTCACCACGGCGGCCTGCGGGTCCACGACGCGGAAATAGACGACCGCATCCACCGTGACCGGCACGTTGTCGCGCGTCATGACCTCTTGTTTGGACACGTCAATGGTGATGACGCGCAGGTCCATCTTGACGATCCGGTCCACGATCGGGATCAGGAAGATCAGTCCCGGCCCTTTGACCGCATGCAGGCGGCCAAGACGAAAAATAACGCCGCGCTCGTATTCCCGCAGAATGCGGATCATCTGCGGCAGGATGAACGAGCCAAGGATGAAGATGACCACGGCCCACGGTCCCAATTTGAACAACACGTCTATAATAGCCAGCATGACAGTTTCTCCTCTCAGGTTTTTGGTTTCACTTTCAACGTCAACCCCTCGACGCTCACGACCTCGATGGGTTTGCCCGCTTCCACGGGCGTATCGCTGACGGCGTTCCAGTACTCGCCCTCGATGAACACCTTGCCGCCGGTTCCGTCAATCCGCGTCAGGGCGTTGACAAAACGCCCCCTCATGGATTCTGTCCCCGTCTTGACCGGCAACGACTGCGCGCGCAGTCCCTTGCCGACGACGAAAATGAAGAACGCTGCCGTCACGACTGTCGCGGGCAGAATCCACGCCAGCGACAGTTGCAGGAACGGCTCGCTGCGGTCAAACATCATGAACGCGCCGAGAAAAAACGCCACGATGCCGCCGGCCGTCAGGATGCCGTGCGTCGGCGTGAACGCCTCGATGATGAACAGCGCGATGGCCACGCCGATCAACGCCAGTCCCGCGATGTTCATCGGCAACACCGACGCCAGATACAACACCAGCACCAGCGCGATCACGCCGACCACGCCCGGCAGAATCGCGCCGGGACTGGTCAATTCGCCGATGATGCCGTACATCACCAGCAACATCAGCACCAGCATCACCTGCGGGTGCGCCACGACCTGAAACACCTTCTCCCGCTTCGTCATCGGGATCTCCATCGTCTCCGCGTTGGACGTCTGGAGTTTCCGGCCGCCAGCCTCGCGTCCGTCGAGCTGCTTGAGCAGGTCCGGCATGTCCTGGGCGATGAAATCCACCACGTTCAACTCCACCGCTTTGTCCGCCGTGATTGCCGCGCTCTCGCGCACCGACGATTTTGCCCACTCGGCGTTGCGTTTGTGCTTGGCGGCCACCGTCTCGATGTAGCTCGACGCAAAATTCTCAAGCTTCTGTTTCATCGTCTCGTCAATCTTCTCGCCGCCGCCGCCGATGCCCACCGGGTGCGCCGCCCCAATCGAAGTGGTCGGGGCCATCACGGCCACATCCGCGGCCATCGTGATGAAACAACCCGCGCTCCCCGCCCACGCGCCGGCAGGATACACATAGACCACCGTGGGAACAGGCGAACGCAGAAAACTCTGGATGATCTCCTTGGTCGAATCAAGCAGGCCGCCCGGCGTGTCGAGTTGAATCACCAGACACTGGGCGTTCTGACCGCCCGCTTCGCCGAGCGCGCGCGAAATATACGATGCCGTCGCCGGGCCGATGGTGCCGCTCACGCGCACCACGCACACGGTCTGGGCGGCCAGGCTTGTTGCCAACGCCAGCCAGACTGCCAACATGGTCGTGCATCGTTTCATGCCAGTTGGATGCTAGACCCACATGCCGTGTCGTGCAATCTAAAACGGCATGTGATAGACTGCCACCCGCATGAAACCGTTGTCGGTTCTCAGTCTTCTGTTTTCCGTCGTCACGACGTTCGCCGACACCAACTCTGTCGAACGCGGCCTTGCCTGGCTTTGCGCGCAGCAGCGCGACAACGGTTCCTGGAGCGACAACGCCGCGCTCAACGCCTTGCCGATGCTCGCCATGCTCTCCGCCGGGCAAACGCCCGGCGTCCGGCCGTTCGACTCGCCGCTCGACCGCGGGTTGCGATTCCTGCTCAGCCAGCAGGACAAGGACGGCGCGTTCACCGCCGGCGGCGGCATGATGTACGGGCACGCCCTCGCCGCGCTCCTGCTCGCCGAGTCGGCCGGCATGACGCGCGACGACCGTTTCATCCGTCCTGCGCTCCAGCGCGCTGTCGCGTTGATCCTGCGCGCCCAAACCGTTGAGAAAGGCGAGTTCCACGCCGGCGGCTGGCGGTACGAGCCGGCCTCGACCGACAGCGATTTGTCAGTCACCATCTGGCAGGTGATCGCATTGAAAGCCGCCCACGAAACCGGTGTGTCGGTTCCCCGCGCCGCGATGGAAAGCGCCGCCCGTTACATCAAGCGTTGCGAACATCCCAGCGGCGGGTTCGCCTATCAACCCGGCGGCCTCCCGAACGAATCGCGCACCGCCGGCGCCATCATTGCCCTGCGCTTGTGCGGCCTCTGGGATGACCCGGCGATTGGCCGGGCGCGGGTTTGGTTGGAACAGCATCCGTTGCGCTGGGAGTGCGACTACTTCTACCACGCCGCCTGCCACACGGCGCACGCGCGCGCCGGGTTCGACGCGAAGATGGTGCAGGAGCGCCAGAACGCTGACGGCAGTTGGCCGGCGTCGCCGCATTCGCGCAACGAAGCCAAGGCCGGTCCGCTCTACTCGACTTCCATGGCGATCCTTGCGCTCACGGCCCGCTGGAATTATTTGCCGGTTTTCATGGAATAGACGCGCCTCAAAACAAGACGAGCTTGGTGTTGGGTTCCGGTTTTGTTCCGCCTACGCCAAGGCTTCGGCGGACAAGTCCGGCCTTCCTGTCGCTTCGTTACCGGACCCTGAATCTCACGGGGCCGGTGTCGGGATTCTCGAACGGGCCGGGGGTTGGATTGGTCGAGTTTCGTTTCTTGCCGGAGTAGTCGGTGTCAATCGTCAGCGGCGACCCGTTGGGAGTTTCATACGGCAGACGGGCGATCTTCGTTTTGCCGAGCAACTTGGTGGTGACGAGCGTCGTTTTCGCGGCTGGCAGCGAGTCGGGCACGGTGATCTGCAGGAGGATCCCCGCCATCTTCGCGGCAATCTGGGCGGGTTCGTACGACACGTTGCCGGCGATCTGTGACGGGAACTCGCGTTTCTCATACTCCGCAAGGCTGGCGGGGGCGATCAGGATGTTGTTGTAGAACCGGTTGTCGCCGCCCTTGATGTTGACCAGCCCGGCGACTTTCGTCGAGTGCGCCGGATGCCAGGGCGTTTCGCGACGAAGTTCGGGGCGGCTGATGATCTTGCCGGCGAACAGATTGTGCGCGTAGGCGCCGCCTTGCGACATATCGAGCAGCGCAATCGGCGACAGGAAGATATTGTTGTCCACAACGAATGGGCCGTGGTTGACTTCCATGTAAAGGTCTTCGCGCGGGCCGTTGTCGTGGAAAAGGTTTTGCGTGACGCGCGTGCCTTGCGCCATCCAGTCGAGCCAGAGGCCGCGCGTTGTGTGGTGGATGTAGTTGTTGCGAATCTCGGTGTCAATCGCCGCGTGGAACTTGATGCCGGCCATCTCCGCGCCGGTGAACAACTGACGGACGTGGATGTCGTGGATGACGTTGCCGGTGACGGTGCTGAACGCGCAGCCGAGGCTGCCGACGATGCCGGCCTGTTCGCAGTGTGAAATGAGATTGTTGCGGACGATGTGGTGGCCGATGTTCTCCTTCGTCCACGGGATGGCGTGGGCGTGCGCGCGCTCGATGGTCTTGACGTAACCCTCGGCGGAGTTGGCGGAGGTGTTGTCGAACTGGTCGCCGTGTTTGCCGAGCGCGATGCCGGAACAGATCGAGTGACTGACGATGTTGTTCTCGATGATCCAGCCTTTGCTCCAGTGCGTGCCGATGAGGCCGATCTGCTCGGCGGTCGGCGGCGCCCACGGCGTCGCGGCATGCTGCATCGTGAAGCCGCGCACCGTGATGAAGTTCCGGCCCGGCTTGTCGGGATAGAACACCGTCTGGCGGACATTGATCTCGACGAACTGGTCGTTCGGGTTGACGCGTTTGAAATGCGCCCAGATCGTCGTGGTCTTGTCGTCAACCTTGGCGAACCAGAGCGCGTTCGTGACGCCTTCGAGCGTCGCCGCTTCGCTGAACCATTCGCCGTTGAGATAGACCGCGCCGGTGTGGTGCGGGCGCTTTTTGTCGTTGAACCAGTCGCCGCGGATGAGGTCGCTGTAGGGATTGAACTTGCCGAAGAACGAATTCGGCAGCGTCACCTTCCAGACATCGCCCTGGACTTTCGTCCAGCCTTTGACGACCTCGGAGCCTTTGATCTCGACCTTCTCGCCGAGGGCGGCTTGATAGACGATGCGCTTCTTGTCGGACGCGCCGCCGCGTGGCGGGTTGACTCGTTCCCGGTAAACGCCTTCGTGCACGGTGATGGTGTCGCCCGGCTGTGCGAGGTCGGCGGCGCGCTGGATCGTGCGCAACGGCTTGGCCGGCGTGCCGGGATTGGAGTCGTTGCCGGTGATGGCAACCTGAAGCTCAGTGGCGTGAAGCGCAGCCAGCGGCATCAGCAGAAGCGCGACGAGTGTGAGGGCATATTTCATTGTCATTTCCTTTCTGTTACCAGACTTTCAACGTGATAGGGCCGGCACCGGGATTCTCGAATGGACCGGGGGTTGGATTCGATTCGTTGCGCAGCTTGTCGAAATAATCGGTGTTGATGCGGATCGGCGAGCCGTCAGCATTTTCAAAGCGGGCACCGGACACACCGGCTTTTCCAAGCAGTTCCGTTGTTACAAGGTTGCGTGGAGACTGTTGCCAATCCGTCTGGCTGATCCATTCGATATAGAGGCCATCCGCCTTCAGCACGGGAGTCAACCCCGGCCACATGTCTTGAAACAACCCCGGGGAGACTTCTTTGTCATGGGGAACCGCGCCCCGGATGAACAGGTTTCCCTTCATCGTTACAGGCAGCGCGGGGTCGGTATATTCGCCGACGAGACTGATGAAACGCCCGCCCTTTTGTGGCGACCGGCCGGCAAAGATATTGTTGTAGAAGCGATCGTCTCCGGGCTTGTTCGCGTGCTTCCCGGCCACCGTGGTTGAATGCGCCTTCAGGTAGGGCGTGATGCGAGAGGTATCCTTGGTTGCGCAGCGTCCGGCAAACAGGTTGTGAACAAAGGCTGTGCCTCGCGACAAATTGCTCAGGGAATTTGGAGATAGAAAAACATTGTTGGCCACCAATGCCGGCCCGTGATTCACCTCCAGATAAAGGTCAACTGTGGAATTGTTGTAAGCGAGATTCCCGCTGATAATGGCGCCCTGCCCCATCCAGTCGAGCCAAAGTCCGCGCGGGGTGTCATGCACGCAGTTGCCCCGAATCACGGTGTCCACCGCCCCGTGCAGCTTGATGCCGCCTTGTTCCTGCCCGTGGAAAAGCCGCCGGACATGAATGTGGGAGACTTCATTGCTTTCAATGAGACTGAAGGCGCCGCCCAGACTTCCGCAGATGCCGGCCTGCTCACAATGTGAGATTCGGTTCCCACACACCACATGGTGACCGATGTTATCCTTGCTCCATCCGCCGTTTCGCAGGGCTTCCTCGATCATTTGTGTGTACCCGACAAGGTTACCGGTAAACTCGCCCATATTCTTCGGCCCTAACGTCAACCCCGCGCAAACGGAATGACTGATTGTGTTGTTCTCAATGACCCACCCTTTGCTCCAGTGCGTTCCGATCAGGCCGATCTGTTCGGTGGTCGGGGGCGACCACGGCGTGGCGGCCTGCGTGAGCGTAAATCCGCGAACGGTGATGTAGTTGATTCCCTGTTTTTCAGGATAGAAAACCGTCCGGCGGACATTAACCTCAACCATCTCATGATTGGGGTCAGCGCCGGGGAATTGTGCGTGAATGGTTGTATGCTGATCATCCACTTGCCCAAACCAGAGCGGGGACGCGCCGGCGGGAGACATCACCTCGTCCAGCGAGGCGGCTTCCGTCAGCCATTCTCCATTCAGGTAAACGGCCCCGGTGTGATGTTTGCGACCTTTGGGATCAAACCAATGACCTTGGATGAGATCATTGAAGGGATTTAACTTGCCAAAGAACGAATTTGGTAACGTCACCTTCCACACATCGCCTTGGACCTTCGTCCAGTTCTTGACGACCTCGGAGCCTTTGATCTCGACCTTCTCGCCGAGGGCGGCCTGATAGACGATGCGTTTCTTGTCGGACGTGCCGCCGCGCGGCGGGTTGACGCGCTCGCGGTAAACGCCTTCGTGCACGGTGATGGTGTCGCCCGGCTGCGCGAGGTCGGCGGCGCGCTGGATCGTGCGCAACGGCTTGGCCGGCGTGCCGGGATTGGAGTCGTTGCCGGTGATGGCGACGTGAAGTGTCGCGGCCAATAGAACTAGTGTGGGGTTCATTTGTGGAGCCAGTTCCTTTCAATTTCTTCGAGTGATTTGCCTTTGGTTTCCGGCACGCGCCGCCAGACGAACAATACCGCGATCACGGAAAAGATGCCGTACAGCAGGAACGGAAAACCGTGGTTGAACTTCGCGACGAGCCAGTCGTTCTTGTCCATCATCGGGAAGGTCTGCGAGATGATGTAGTTGGCCGTCCAGAGGCAGAACGTGGCGATGGCCATGGCGCGCCCGCGATGGCGGGTCGGATAAATCTCCGACAACAGCACCCACGTGACCGGCCCGACCGAGAGCGCGAACGCCGCGATGTAGCCGAGAATGGCGACGAGAATCCACGCCTTGATCTCGCCCGCCAACGCCGCGCCGCCGAGCGCAAACAACGCGACCGCCATTCCCGCGTAGCCGGCGAGCATCAACGGTTTGCGTCCCCAGTGGTCCACTTTGCGGATGGCGATGATGGTGAAAATCATGTTCACCGCGCCGACCAACGCCGTTTGCAGCAATGCCAGGTCCATCTTCGCACCCGCGATCGTTTTCAAAATCTCCGGCGCGAAATAGAGGAAGACGTTGATGCCGGTGATCTGTTGGAGGACGGCGAGCACGACGCCGATCCAGAGCACGGGGCGCCAGCGCGGCTGCAACAACTCGGTGAACGATTCGCTTTCGAGGTTCAACGTGTTCTCGATGTCGGCCAGTTCGCGCTCGGCGTGCTCGGGGCCGTCCACCTTCGTCAGGATGTCGCGCGCCTGTTCTTTGCGGCCTTGTTTGGCGAGCCAGCGCGGGCTTTCCGGCACGAAGAACAGCAGCAACAAAAACGCCCCCGCCGGCAGCGCTTCGGAGCCGAACATCCAGCGCCAGCCGGTCGTGATGTTCCATTGTTCATCGCCGCGCCCGGCGATGAAGTAGTTCACGAAATACACCACCAACATTCCCCAGACGATGGCGAACTGGTTCCACGACACCAGCGTGCCCCGCAACCGCGCCGGGGCAATCTCGGCGATATACATCGGCCCCGTCATGGCCGCCGCGCCGACGCCGACGCCGCCGAGCGCGCGATAGAAAATGAACTCCGTCAACGTCCTCGGCACCGCCGTGCCGATGGCCGACACCAGAAACATGATTGCCGACAGGATCAGCATCGTCCGCCGGCCGAACCGGTCGCTGATGGTGCCCGCGACTGCCGCGCCGAGCACGCAACCGACGAGCGCGCTTCCGGCCGCCCAGCCTTCCATCGCCGGGGTGAGCGTGAAATGTTTGACCATGAACCCAATGGCACCGCTGATGACCGCCGTGTCGTAGCCGAACAACAGCCCGCCGAGAGTGGCGACAAGACAAACACCGAACAAGTAACGACGACTGGCTGACTCATTCTTCATAAGGGAACTCCCGGTAACTATCCTGCGGAACCAGTTTGAGGGTTGTGGTTCGTTTTTTCGTTTGATTTCGGTCATGGCGACTCCTTCGGTTGTTGGTTTCATTGTCCTGACTCTTTGATTTTGTTTCG
Source organism: Verrucomicrobiota bacterium (assembly GCA_016871575.1). GTDB lineage: Bacteria > Verrucomicrobiota > Verrucomicrobiia > Palsa-1439 > Palsa-1439 > CAIKAP01. The sequence continues at coordinate 1 of VHCW01000012.1, read as the reverse complement.
T
>VHCW01000011.1 GCA_016871575.1 Verrucomicrobiota bacterium | reverse complement strand
AACAGACTGTTGGAGTGTTGGTGGAGTGGGTGGTTTTCATAGGTGATTGATCATCACCTATTTGACCGGCCTCCCCGGCCTTCGTTCAATCAATCAGTGAATTATTCAGGCTAGGAACGCTTCGAGCTGCTTCACGTCGAAGTCGGCGAGCACCTGGCCGTCCACGACAATGGTGGGAACAAAACGCTGACCGGACAAGCGTTGCATCTTATCATGGGCTGCGGGATTGGCCCCAACGTCCACGTCCTCGTAGGCGAGTCCGCGTTGTTTGAGGTAGGCTTTCGCTTCCTGGCACCAGCCGCACAGCGGTCGCGAATAAAGTTTGATCTTCATAATTTTTCTTGTGTGATGGCGGGGAACATCGCAAACTCCCACGTTAAACGCAACCAGCGAGTGCAAAGGAGATAATCACGTGAAAATATTGGTGTCTGATCCCATTTCCGACAAGGGCGTGGAGTTGCTCAAGGGCAATCCGTCATTCCAAGTGGACAAGAAAGTCGGCCTCAAGGAGGACGAGTTGTGCGCCATCATCGGCGAGTACGAAGGCTTGGTCGTTCGCAGCCAAACGAAGGTCAACCAGAAAGTCCTCGCCGCCGCCAAGCGCCTGAAGATCATCGGGCGCGCCGGCGTCGGTGTGGACAACGTGGACGTTGACGCGGCCACCAAGCGCGGCATCATCGTGATGAACACCCCCGGCGGCAATACGTTGTCCACCGCCGAGCACAGTTTCTCGATGATGATGGCGATGGCCCGCAAGATTCCGCAGGCGCACGCCTCAATGAAGGCGGGCAAATGGGACCGCAAATCGTTTGAAGGCACCGAGCTGTTCGGCAAGACGCTCGGGGTTATCGGCATGGGCCGGATTGGCAGCGAAGTCGCCAAGCGCGCCGTCGCCTTCGGCATGCGCGTGCTGGCCTACGATCCGTTTCTCAGCCCCAGCCGCGCCAAGGCGTTGCAGGTCGAGGTTGTCGAGTTGGACGTCATCTACAAACACGCCGACTTCATCACCGTTCATGTCCCGGTCACCGAGCAGACCAAGGGGATGATCAACAAGGACACCATCGCGAAGATGAAAAAGGGCGTCCGCATCGTCAATTGCGCCCGTGGCGACATCATCGTTCAGGACGACCTCGCCGAGGCGTTGAAGTCCGGCCAAGTCGCCGCTGCTGCGCTCGACGTGTACGAGAAAGAACCGCCCGTCAATCTCCCGTTCCTCGAACTCGACAACATCGTCCTCACGCCGCACCTTGGCGCCTCGACGCACGAGGCGCAGGAATCCTGCGGCACCGAGATTGCCGAGCAGATCGCCGAGGCGCTCAGCGGCGGCACCATCCGCAACGCCGTCAACATGCCGTCCATTGATGCGAAGGTGCTGGCCGCGCTCCAGCCGTACATTGCGTTCGGCGAGAAACTGGGGCGCCTCCTCGCGCAGCTTGCGCCGAAACGCATCGAGCGGTTGACCGTCGAGTTCTTCGGCAAGGCCGGCGAACTCGAAACCGGCCCCATCACCCGCGCCGTCCTCAAGACGTTCCTTGAGAACGCCGAGGGCGGCGACGTCAACTACGTCAACGCGCCTTCCATCGCCCATCAACTTGGCATCCACGTCGAGGAAACGAAGAGCACCGACCCGATTGATTACGCCGAGTTGATTACCGTCCGCGCCCAGGCCGAGGGCGTCAACGTCTGCGGCTCCGGCACGTTCTACGGCAACAACGCGCGCATCGTCCGCATCAACGGCATGCCCGTCGAGGTCGTGCCGAGCGGCGTGTTATTCATCATGCACAACCAGGACCGCCCCGGCGTCGTCGGCTGGATCGGCACCATCATGGGCAAACACGGCATCAACATCGCCAGCATGAGCCTCGGTCGCGACAAGGAAGGCGGCACCGCGCTGACCGTGTTGAACCTCGACAGCACTCCGTCGTTGGAAGTGCTCGCCGAGGTCAAGAAGGACAAAGACATCCTCGACGTGAAGATCGCGAAGTTGTGAGGTTGTCTCCAGACCACAAACTCGCCGGAGTACTTGTGCCGGTGTTCGCGTTGCGCGGCACAGGCGACCTCGGCATTGGGGACACTGTGGCCGTCAAGGAGATGATTGACTGGTGCGCGGAACATGGATTCCGCGTCCTCCAGATGCTCCCCATCAACGAAACCGGCCCCGACCACTCGCCGTACAACGCCATCAGTTCCCTCGCGCTCGACCCAACCACCATCGCCTTCAATGAGCGCGTCGCCGGCAGAGTGGAGACAGACGCCACGGTAAATTACCGGAAGGTGAAGGCGCTGAAACAACAGTTGCTGCGCGCCGCGTTCCCGAACGCCAAGGTGCCGGCGAGTTTCCTGAAGGCCAATTCGTGGTTGGAAGATTATACGCTCTACCGGGCGCTGCTCGACGAGAACGGCGGCAACGACGACTGGGAATCGTGGCCCAAGGAACAGCAGTCGCCCGCCACCGTGCCGGCAACGTTATTGGAGAAGTTGGAAGAGAACCGGCGGTTCTACGCGTTTGTCCAGTGGGTCGCTTACGAACAATGGCGCGACGTCCGCCGGCACGCGGACACGCGCGGCGTCGCGTTGATGGGCGACATTCCGTTCGGCGTCAGCCGCACCAGCGCCGATGTCTGGGCCAACCGCGAGTTGTTCGACTTGAAGTGGAACGGCGGCGCGCCGCCGGAAGCTGCGTTTCAACCGGACCCATTCACGGCGAAGTGGGGACAAAACTGGGGCATCCCGCTCTACCGATGGGAGGCGCATCGCAAAGAGAAGTCCGCTTGGTGGAAACGACGCATCCGACAGACCAGCGACATTTTTCACATCTTCCGCATTGACCATGTTCTCGGTTTCTATCGCCTCTACGCGTTCCCGTGGCCGCCACGCGAGAACGCCGCACACTTCGACCACACCGGCAAACCGATGCCGCGTTTCTTTCAGCATCCCGACGACACCGCCGCCCATAAGAAAGCCAACTGCAAACAAGGTGAGACCTTGTTAAAGATGATCCAGCAAGCCGCCGGCGACACGGTGGTGGTGGCCGAAGACCTCGGCGTCGTGCCCGACTACGTCCGCCCGAACCTGCTCAAGCTCGGCATCCCCGGCTTCAAGGTTCCGTATTGGGAACGCAACCCCGATTACACCTACACCGACGGCGCGACCTACCCGCGGCTCAGCATCGTCACCCCGGCCACGCACGACCATGACCCGCTCATCACGCGCTGGCAACAGATGTGGCAGGCGCACGACGACGCCCGCGCGAAACAAGATCACCACAACGCCTACGTCACATGGCTCGAACTCCAGCGGTTTGTCGGCTGGGCCGGGCAGGACACCGAGAACATCCCGCGCGAGTTCACGCCGCAACTGCACGAAGCGTTTTGTCGTCGCGTCCTCGAATCGAACTCCTGGCTGGCCATCTTCATGATTACCGATGTCTTCGCCCAGCCGTTGCGGTTCAACGTCCCCGGCTCCTTCGCCGAGACCAACTGGTCCGCCCGCATCACCTACGGCAAGAGCGAGCTTTTCGAGCGCCTCATCCGCGAGACCGGCCGCGCTGAAAAACCGTAACCTTTTGGCCTCCGTCGTGTTCTACTATAATGACAATGCTCATGAGACTCGTTTTCTGGACAATGACATACGTCCTGTGGGTGGCGACTGCCTCGGCGACGCCGTTTGAGTCGTCAACCGCCGAGACGGCGCCGACGCCGCTCGACAAGCTGGTGGTCAATCGTCTTCACAAGCTCGGCATCGCACCGGCGAATCCGTGCTCGGATGCGGTATTTGTACGGCGCGCGTATCTCGACATGATCGGCACATTGCCCACGGCGCAGGCGGCGCTCGATTTCATCGAGAACAAGGACCCGAACAAACGGTCGGTGTTGATCGAGCGGTTGTTCTTGCGCGAGGAGTTCGCCGATTACTGGGCGATGCGGTGGTGCGACCTGTTGCGCGTGAAGGCGGAGTTCCCGATCAATCTCTGGCCCAACGCCGCCCAGGCGTATCACCGCTGGATCCGCGCCGCCATCAAGGAGAACAAACCGTTCGACCAGTTCGCCCGCGAACTGCTCACGGAGAGCGGCAGCAACTTCCGTGTGCCGCCCGTCAATTTTTACCGCGCGATGCAGACCCGCGACGCGCACGGCATCGCGCAGACCGTGGCGCTCACCTTCATGGGCGCGCGCGCCGACAAATGGCCGAAGGAAAAACTCGCCGGCATGGCGGGCTTCTTCTCGCAGCTCAATTACAAGAGCACGCTGGAGTGGAAGGAGGAAATCATCTTCTTCGATCCCGCCATCACCAACGCCGCGCGCAAAGCCATCTTCCCCGGCGGCGAGACCGTCGCGTTGAGCGGCGACCGCGACCCGCGCGAGGTATTCGCCGAGTGGCTGATCACCCCGCAGAACCCGTGGTTCACGCGCAACATTGCCAACCGCGTCTGGGCGTGGCTGTTTGGCCGGGGCATCATCCACGAGCCGGACGATATCCGTGACGACAATCCGCCGAGCAATCCCGAGTTGCTCGCCTATCTGCAAAACGAACTGGTCAACAGCCGCTACGACCTCAAGCATCTTTACCGGCTCATCCTGAACTCACAGACCTACCAGTTCTCCTCGATCCCGAAGAGCAAAGACCCTGCCGCCGCCGCCAATTTCGCCTCCTACCCGCTCCGGCGACTCGAAGCGGAGGTGCTCATTGACGCGCTCAACCAGATCACCGGCACGACAGAGAAATATTCCAGCCCGATACCGGAGCCGTTCACGTTCATCCCGGAGAAACAACGCGCCATCGCGTTGCCCGACGGCAGCATCAGCAGTTCGTTCCTCGAACTGTTCGGCAAACCGCCCCGCGACACGGGATTCGAGTCCGAACGCAGCGGCCGGCCCACCGCTGCCCAGCGGCTTCACATGTTGAACTCCAGCCACGTCCAGCGTAAGCTTGAGCAAAGTGACAGGATTCAAGTGCTTGCCCAATCGAAAGGAACGCCACGCGACATTGCGAAAGCCGTGTACCTGATGGTCCTGTCGCGTTACCCGACCGATGAGGAGTTGAGAAAAGTGGAAGGATACCCACAGTCCGGCGGCAGCCGAGGACGCGATGCCATCGTGGACCTCGCGTGGGCGCTCCTCAACACCACCGAGTTTTTGTATCGTCATTGAAAACAGAAAGGAAACACCATGAACACCAGCAACATTTCCCGACGTGACGCCCTCCGCTACGGCCTCGGCAGCGCCGCGGCTCTCTGGCTCGGCAACGACCTCCGCGCAGCCGCGCCCGTCTCCACCGCGAAAGGCAAGGCCAAATCGGTCATCCAAATCTGGCTCTGGGGCGGCGCGTCGCACGTTGACACCTTCGACCCAAAGCCCGGCACCGGCAACGATTACACCGGCCCACTCAACAACCCCATCGAGACCAACGTCAAAGGCATTCGCATCGGCGAACTGCTCCCGCAGTTGGCCAAGCAGGCCGACAAATATTCCCTCATCCGCAGCATGACCCACGGCGTCAGCAGCCACGAGACCGCCGCCTACATGGTGCAGACCGGCCGCCCCGCCGGCGAGACGGTCGTTTATCCCAGCGTCGGCGCCGTCGTGTGCCTCTACAAAGGCAAGGACGCCGGTTACACGGGACTCATCCCGCCGTACATTGTGCTGACCACCCCACAAGGACGTTTCTCCGAAGCCGGTTTCCTCGGTGGCCGCTACAAACCCTTCGCCACCGGCGGCGACCCGGCGCAAGGCAAGTTCACCGTCGAAGGCATCGTCGCCCCGGGCATCACCAGCAAACGCCAGGAAGCGCGCCGCGACCTGCTTCACGGTCTCAACACTCTCGGCAACACGATGGCCGACGACACCCAAGTCAAAGCGCTCACCGCCACCGAGGTCGAAGCCTACGATCTCATCCTCGGCGACGGCAGCAAAGTCTTCGATCTCGCCACTGAGAAGGACGAAGTCCGCGATCGTTATGGCCGGACCACGTTTGGCCAGTCCTGTCTGATGGCGCGTCGGCTCGTCGAGAAAGGCGTTCCCTACATCACCATCAACTACAAAGGCTGGGACAATCACAAAGGCATCTTCGAGACGTTCCGCAAGAAATTACCCGAACTCGACAAAGGTCTCGCCACGCTCCTCCAAGACCTTTCCGCCTCCGGCTTGCTCGACTCCACCATCATTTGGTGCTGCGGCGAATTTGGTCGCACGCCGAAGGTCCAATGGGAAGCCCCGTGGAACGGCGGACGCGGCCACTACGGCAAAGTCTTTTCGTGCCTCGTCGCAGGCGGAGGATTCAAGGGCGGCCACGTCATCGGCTCCTCGACGGCCCGCGGCGAAGAAGTCAAGGATCGCCCCGTCTATCCACTCGACCTCATCGGCAGCATCTACGAACTGCTCGGCATTGACATCGCCGGCAAACTGCCGCACCCACAAGGCATGCAATGTCCCGTCGTCGCCACCGCCAGCGACGAGACGCCGTCGGGCGGTCGCTTGAAAGAGATCATGGCATGAACACCCGTTGTGGCATGGCGTTGTTCGCGTTGGTGGCCGGTGTTGTCCTCACAACCCCGGCTTCGGCGCAGCGACCATCGCAGGCTGCGCCGTACCTCGGCTACATCTATCCCGCCGGCGGACGGGCCGGCAGCACATTCAACGTCACCGTCGGCGGCCAGCACCTCGACGGCATTAACAGCATCCTCATTTCCGGCGGTGGCGTGCAGGCGACGATGCTGGATCAATTCAAGCCGCTCACGTATCAACAATTCAGGTCGCTCAGCAAACGGGCGCAAGACCTCTCAAAGAAAAAGAACAAGACTCCCGCGGAAACCAAGGAGCTTGCTGAACTTCGCAAGCGGCTGATGAGCTTCAACCGCAACGCCAACGCGACCATCTCCGAAACCGTCACCTTCCAGGTCACGGTGGCCAACAACGCTGTCATCGGCGAACGCGAACTGCGCCTCGTCACGGCCAGCGGGTTGTCCAACCCGCGCGCGTTCAGCATCGGCCAGCTCCCCGAAGTCTCCAAGAAAGTCGCCAAGTTCACCACGGACGAGATTTCCAAGAACGCCCAGCGCCGGGGCGAACAGGAAGCCGCGCCGCCTTCACTCGAAACCTCCCTCACCATCCCCGCCGTCATCAACGGCCAGGTCCTGCCCGGCCAAGTTGACCACTATCGTTTCAAGGCAACACGCGGACAACGACTCGTCGTAGCTACCAGCGCCCGCGAATTGACCCCGTATATCTCCGACGCCGTCCCCGGCTGGTTCCAAGCGGTGTTGACGCTCTACGACGCCAAAGGAAAAGAACTCGCCTACAACGACGATTTCCGGTTCCGGCCCGACCCGGTCCTCTACTACGAAATCCCCGAGGACGGCCAATACGTCCTCGAAATCAAAGACTCCATTTATCGTGGTCGCGAAGATTTCGTGTATCGCATCACCATCAGCGAAACGCCATTTGTCACCAGCATCTTCCCCCTCGGCGGCAAAGACGGTGCCGCGACCGTCATCGAAGTCAAAGGCTGGAACCTCCCCGTCAACTCCGTCACGCAAAACAAGGAGTGCAAACCCGGCGTGCTGCCCGTTTACGTCGCCAAGGACGGCTGGATCTCCAACCGGCTGCCGTTCGTCGTGGACCCGATGTTCCAGTGCATGGAAAAAGAATCCAACGACGACGCCAGCCACGCCCAAGCCGTCGCCATCCCGATCATCATCAATGGCCGCATTGACAAACCCGGCGACCGCGACGTCTTCCGCATCCAAGGCCGCGCCGGCGACGAGCTGGTCGCCGAGGTCCAAGCCCGCCGCCTCGATTCGCCGGTTGATTCCGTCCTGAAAATCACCGACGCCACCGGCAAACAAATCGCCGTCAACGACGACAACGAAGACAAAGCCTCCGGCCTCAACACTCACCACGCCGACTCCTACCTCCGCGTCAAACTCCCCGCCACCGGCGACTACCTCGTCCACCTCGCCGACACCCAGCGCAAAGGCGGCCCCGAATACGCCTACCGCCTCCGCATCAGCCCGCCGCAACACGACTTCGAGTTGCGCGTCGTCCCCTCCAGCATCAACGTCCGCAGCGGCTCCAGCACCGCTTTCACCGTTTACGCGCTCCGCAAAGACGGTTACAACGGCGACATCGCCCTCGTGTTGAAAGGCGCTCCCGAAGGATTCAAACTCAACGGCGGTCTGATTCCCGCCGGGCAGGATTCCGTTCCCGTCACGCTCACCGTTCCGGCGATATCCACCAAAGAACCCATCAGCATCGCCGTCGAAGGCCGCGCCAACATCGGCGCGAAACTTCTAACCCGCGAAGCCGTGCCGGCCGAGGACATGATGCAGGCGTTTGCCTACCGACACCTCGTTCCCGCCAAGGAACTCAAAATCGCCTTCGCCGGCGGCGGCAAGCCTGCGTCCCGCAAACCCGGCCCTCCGGTCGCTGAAATCGGGCCTATCAAGATTCCCGCCGGCGGCACGACCAAGGTCCACGTCGCAATGTCATTGGCCACCTTCTCCGGCAAGGTCCAACTCGAGCTTAGCGAGCCGCCTGACGGCATCACCATCAAGAACGTTTCCTTCAGCCGTGACGGCTCCGAAATCCTGCTGGCGAGCGAAGACGGCAAAGCCAAACCCGGCCTCAAAGGCAACCTCATCGTCAACGCCTTCGCGTCAGCGGGTGCGCCAAGGAAGGCCCCGAAAGGCCAGGCCCAAGCGCGCGTTCCCATCGGCACCCTCCCCGCCATACCGTTTGAAGTAGTCGCCCGTTAAATGGTCCGGTATCGTTCCGGTTCGCCCGCGAGAAACCATGTAGAGTAAATGGGGGTTTCTCCGTAGTATCTGTGAAGACCATGCTCTCGGGAGAAAATATTGCTGCCGTCCTGTTGAGTGAGCGTCTCGCGCTGACGGCGTTCATCGCGAGCGTGACGCGCGATTTTCATCTCGCGGAGGACATCTTCCAGGAAGTGTGTGTGAAGGCCGTGGGACGCAGCGGGGAGTTTGAGTCAGCACAGCATGTGGTGAATTGGGCGCGTGTCGCGGGGCGCAATCGCGCGGTGGATGTGCTGCGGGCGCGGAATGGACGCTACGATGGTTTGAACGAGGAGATGCTGGCGACGCTGGCGCAGGATTGGCCGGCGGGCGACTTTGCTGCGGACGCTCACGACGCGCTGGCCTACTGTCTGGAAAAACTCAACGCGAACAACCGCGAACTGCTTCGCCTGCGTTACTTCGAGCGTTGTTCCGGGGCGGAGGTCGCGGCGGCAATGGGGCGCAAGCTGGAGACGGTCTATCAGGCGCTGGCACGGATTCACAAATCACTCGGCGAATGTGTGCGTAAGCGCCTGCAACTGGAGGCATCCTCATGAACGCGCAGGATCGCACCACGGAAGACATCGCCTTCCTTGAGCGCGTGATGCGTTTTCAAGATTCCGCGCTGAATTCGGAAGAAACAGCGGCGCTGGAGCGCGAGATGATGGCGTCGCCGGAGAAGCGGCGACTCTTCACCGGGGCACAACTGCTCTCAACGTCCATCCACGAATGGCTCCGGCAGGAGGCGTATCGCCCGGCAGAAAGACCGCAACGGGTCGCGTGGCTCGCGTGGCTCTCACGGCGTCCGCTCATGGCGGCAGCGGCGTGCCTTGTTTTCATGGCGATTCTTGGCGCCGTCCTGTTTCTGCCACAGACCAGCGCGGCGGCGATTGTGCGGCGCGCGCTCAAGACCCACGCTGCGGCGCTCGACCGCTGCTACCGCGTGCAGGTGCGAGGCGAGCACGATAGTGCGTCGCCGCCGCGCCAAGAGTCACTGCTGTGGACGCGGGGCGACCGGTTTTGGATTCAACTGCAGGCCGCTGGAAAGACTGTGGCTTGGGGTCGTGACGAGTCAGGCGGCGTCTGGTTTGCGCTGTCGCCGACCGAAGGCGCGCGATTAGATGCAGATGAAGTGCCTGAGCAGCTTGCATTGGCCTGCGAACTGCGCAGCCTCGAAGTCGAATCGCTGCTGCAATCCATCCTTGCCGGTTTCGAGTTGCGGCGCGAACCGGCCAACGCGGGCGGCTACGTCATTCATGCGGAATTGAAGCCGGGGCGCACACACCCGAAGTATCACTCGGCGTTGCTGGAGGTGGACGCGCAGAGTGGCGTGTTGCGGCGCGTGGTGTTGCACCGGGCTTATCGGGGACGACCCGTGGCGGTCGTGTCGTTCGCCTTCGTTGAGGCGACGCTCAATGACGAGGCCAGCTACACACTTGCCGGGCATCTTGCGCCGGATGCGACGATTTACGACCGCAAATCTGGCCGCGGCAAACGCTTGCAGTTGATCGCCAAATTGCTCCGCCTGCGTCTGTTCCCAGCGCAGGCGCCAAATGAGCCAGGAAGCGCACAAAGACTTGATCTTCCCCAGTCCGCTCCCGGCTCGCAGGTTAGAAAAGAACCAACAACCAAAAAGGAGACATCAGATGAACCAAACCCAACGAACCATGGCAGTGGCAGTCGTCCTCTGCCTGACAACGACAGCGTTGTACGCGATTGATCGCGACAACAACCCACCGGGACTCAGGGGCGGCCCCGGCACAAATTGGGAGAATCCGCCCGGGCCGGGAGGTGGTCCCGGCGCCAGTCCCAACCGTCATCCATTCTGGCAGCGGCACCGGGTGATGATGCATCAACGGTTGCTGCAAAAGTTCGACACCGATGGCGATGGCGCACTATCCGCGACGGAACGGCAGGCCATGCACGAGGCGCTGGAGAATCATCGCTCCGATGTGATTGACAAGTTTGACACTGATAGCGATGGAAAACTGTCACCGGCCGAGCGCGATGCTGTCCGTGAAGCGGCCAAGGAACACTTTGTCGAGAAGTTTGACAAGGACGGCGACGGAAAACTCTCCCCATCGGAGCGTCCAAGTCGTATCGATCGCGACAACAATCCACCGGGACCCAGGGGCGGCCCCGGCACAAACTGGGAAAACCGGCCCGGCCCACGAGGTGGTCCGGGAGCGAGTCCTGATCGTGTGAATCGGCCGGGACCTCGCGGCGGTCGCGGTCGCGGTCGCTAGTCCATCATTGACCGCAGGGGGATGATGTACCGGCCATCATCCCCCTCCGCAAAAGCAATTTGAATCTATTGTAATTTTTACTTCTGTGAAACAGTCTTGCTGAATGAACGAAAGGAAAATCAGTGTGGCAACTACTCGCTTGTACCGAATCGTCCTCGCCGCCGTGGCTCTGGCGGCATTGCTGCCTGCGTCGGGTTGCGCGCGACGACGCATTGTTATCGTCGAGCGGCCCGTTGTAGTCGAACAACCACCAGCCGCCGCCGAGCCGGTCACGGAAGCGCCGCCGCCGGCACACGTCGAACAGGTTCCGCCACCGCCCTCGCCGAGCCATGTATGGGTGGCTGGCTATTGGGCTTGGCGCAGTCGTGCTTGGGTCTGGGTGCCGGGTGCCTATGTCGTCCGCCCCGCCCCGCGCGCCGTCTGGGTGCCGGGCCACTGGAACCGCGTCCCGCGCGGTTGGATCTGGATTCCCGGCCACTGGCGCTGATCGCAACCGCGACACCGCGGTACGTTGCCGAACAGCAGCAAGGATAAGCCATGAAAGCAAGAATCATTGCCCTTTCAGCCATTCTCGCCGGCTTCACTCTCTCGGCGCAGCAAACGTCGTCTGCCGAGGAACGGTTCAAGCGACTCGACCAATCGCGTTCTCAAATCGCACCGTTCGGTCGCGCGGTGGGTCACGTGGCTCCGGCGGAACACAGCCGCGACCGCGCCAAGAACCGGCAACGAGCAGTCGAACGGTCCTCATCAAAATCCATCAATCTGCAAGGGGCCGCGAATAACATCCTGCTGATCATCCTCGACGATTACGGCGTGGACAGCTCGCCGCTCTACAACACGAATGCAGCGGCGGTGTTCCCGCCCACGCCGAACCTGACGACGCTCGCGCAGAGTGGCGTGATCTTCCAGAACGCTTATGTGCAGCCGGTCTGTTCGCCCACGCGTGCATGTCTGCTCACCGGGCGTTACGGATTTCGCACGGGGGTCGGCCAAGTGTTCGGGCTGACCGGCGGGACGCCACTCGCGGCGAGCGAGTTCACGCTGCCGGAGGCGTTCGCCGCCAACGCGTCGCTCGGCTACCAGTGCGCGCAGTTTGGAAAATGGCACCTCGCAGCCGGACAGTCGTCGCCGAACATCGTCGGAGCTTGGCCGCTGTTCAAAGGTCCGATTATGGGTGCCATACCGGATTATTCCAACTGGCAGAAAGTTACCTGCGGCACCGGCGTCACCACGGTGCAGGAGGCGATCACCAACTACGCGCCGACCGAGATGGTGAACGACGCGCTGGCGTGGATCGCGCAGCGCGACGCTGCAGGACAGCCGTGGTTCGCGTGGGTCGCACTCAATCCGCCGCACACGCCGTTGCACAAACCACCGAACGATCTGCACAGCTACGATTGGCTGCCCGGCACCACGCAGCACATCAACAACTACCCGCGCCTCTATTGGCACGCGATGATGGAGGCCGTGGACACCGAAATCGGGCGGTTGCTCGCCGGCGTAGATCGCGCGAAGACGCACGTCATCTTCCTTGGCGACAACGGCACGACATCCGATGTGATCCAGCCGCCCTACGTCGCAGAGCGCGCGAAGGGCACGCTCTACGAGGGCGGAATCAAGGTGCCAATGTTCATCAGCGGCCCCGCAGTGCCGAATCCCGGACGCACGAACACTGCGCTGGTGCAGGCGGTGGACCTCTTTCCCACGATCCTGGAACTGTGTGGCATCAACGTCGCCGCCACCGTGCCGGCCACGACGACGATTGATGGTCGCAGTCTGCTGCCGTTGTTGCGTAACGAGACGGAAACCACCCCGCGCTACGCGTATGCCGATCTGTTCGGCGACTCGATCGCCAGCACCGATGCCGGCAAGGCGCTGCGCAACACGCAATACAAGCTCATCCGTTTCCAGAGCGGCACGGAGGCGTTCTACGACCTGCTGGCCGATCCCGCGGAGAACTCGCCACTCGACCTCGCCGGTCTCACCGATGTACAGCGGGCAAATTATTACTCGCTCGTGCTGCGGCTGGCGCGTTATCAGGACACACTGACCACGCCGGTCATCACCGCGTCTGGCCTCGACCCCAGCGCGGGCTTCAGCATCACCGTGGCGCGCAACCCGGCGCTCACCTATACGCTCTGGAGGAGCACCATACTGCAAGAGCTTTCGTGGGCGCCCGTGACGGGCACGACCACGACCACCACGGATACGACCGTCACGCTCACCGATCCGTCGCCGCCGGCGGACCGGGCGTTTTATAAGGTGCTGGGGCAGTAGCGGAGGGCTCTCGTCCTGGCACCATGACCATCGAGAAACAATGAAAACGATCCTCTTCAGCGTGTTGTTCGCAGTTGTTTTTCCGGCTGCGTGGTTTGCCGCAGAGCTATCCGACGGGACGACAAAAGGAGTGGGGGCCGATCCGCTCTTGAAGCGGTTCGACAAAGATGGCGACGTCGAGCGCGCCGCCATCCGCGAGTTGACGCGCAAACGCGCACAGCAGCCCGGCTCGATGGCGCCTTCCGGCAAGACCGAGACCGTTGGCAATCGCAAAGTCCGCGAGCGAATGGCCAACCTGCCGGTGCCGGGGAATCTTACCCGCCGCACGCTCAAAGTTGGTGAAGTCGAGCGCGAGTTCTTCATCCACATCCCCGAGCAGTGCAAAGGCAAACCCGCGCCGGTCGTGTTCGCGTTGCACGGTGGCGCGGGCAGCAGCGGGCTGGAGATGCACCACAAGGCGGACTTCACCGAGGTCGGCACGCGCGAGGGCTTCGTGACCGTGTATCCTTCCGGCATCAACGGCTGGAACGCGGGCCTGCAAAACTTCGCCGCGATGCGCAACAAGGGCGCGGACGACACCGGATTTTTCCGCGCGATGTTCGACACGCTCGTCGCGGAAAGGATAGCGGATGAAAAACGCCTCTACCTCGCAGGCGGATCGAATGGCGGCCTCATGGCGCAGTATCTCATGTGCAAAATTCCCGGCCGCATCGCCGCCGCCGGTATCCTCGTGGCTACACTGCCGCGCAAACGCGACTGGCCGGCGCCGTCGCAGCCCGTGCCGGTGATGTTGATGCTCGGCACCAAAGACCCGCGCAAGACTTGGGATGGCGACCGCCACTCGCTCTCCGCCGAGGACACCGTGCGCTTCTGGCGCGAGGTGAACCAATGCGTCGCCGAATCGAAGAAGTGGGACCTGCCCGACCGCGACCCGAACGACGGCTGCCGCGTCCACGCGCAACGCTGGGAAGGCAAAGCGCCGGTGGTGTTCTACACGCTCGAAGGCCACGGTCACGGTTGGCCCATGCAAGAAGTCCGCGAAGAAACCGGCACCGGCCCGAAGACGCACGACATCGCTGCGCCGGAGGAATTCTGGCAGTTCTTTCAGTCCACCCCGTCCACAAAACTGGCAGAGTCAAAGCCAATGCAGCAAACCGACACCAGAATCAAGCCAACCGCCTCCCAATCGGCGGCCATTCGCAAGCTCCGCGAGAAGACGGCGAACATGCCCGTGCCGGAGAACCTGACGCGCCGCACGCTCACCGTTGGCGGCAAGGAACGCGAGTTCTTCATAAACATCCTTGCTGCGTGCAAAGGCAAGCCGGCCCCGGTCGTGTTCGCGTTGCACGGCGGTGCGTCGAGCAGCGGCCTCGCGCAACACCTGAAAGTGGATTACGCCAAGCTTGGTGAACAGGAAGGCTACGTCACGGTTTATCCCAGCGGCGTCAACGGCTGGAACATCGGTAGCCACGACTCCTACTCCGTGAAACGCCGCACCAGTGACGCCGACGACATCGGCTTCTTCCGCGCGATGTTCGACACGCTCATCAAGGAAGGCGTCGCCGACCCAAAACGGATTTACGTCACCGGCGGTTCCAACGGTGGCGTGATGACGCAGTTCCTCGTGTGCCACCTCGCCGACCGGATTGCCGGCGCAGGCGTGGTCGTCGCGACGCTGCCGCGCGTGGCGGAGAAAGACTGGCCAAAGCCATCGCGGCCTGTGCCGGTTTTGGTCATGCTCGGGACCAAAGACCCAATGAAGCCGTGGAACGGCAACGCCGACCAAATGAGCGCCGACGAAACCATCGCCTTCTGGCGCCAACAAAACGGCTGCGCCGCCGACGGGAAGAAGTGGGATCTCCCCGACCGCGACCCAAACGACGGCTGCCGCGTCCATGCGCAACGTTGGGAAGGCAAGGCGCCGGTGGTCTTCTACACCATGGAAGGCCACGGCCACGGCTGGCCGATGCAAAAAGGTCGCGACGCAACCGACACCGGTTCGAAAACCCGCGACATTTCCGCACCGGAAGAGTTCTGGACCTTCTTCAAAGCCTCCATTCGCTGACTGCTGCGCATCCCCCCATCGCCATCTTGCCAGCCATTCCGTTTGAAGTAGTCGCCAGATAAATGTTCGGCAGTGGTACAGCTTGAACTTCCTCAGGCGAAGTAAAGGCGGAACAGGCCTGGCGAGATGCCGCTGTCGTATGCGGCAAACTGAAGTCGGCTGGAAACGCGGTTGCAGGCGGTGACATTGCCGGGTAGAATGCAGGCGATGAAGTTTGAGTGGGATGCAGCGAAAGCCGAACGGAACCAGCGCAAACATGGTGTGTCGTTTCAGGAAGCGGCCACGGTGTTGGGCGATCCACTGGCGCTAACGTATCCTGATCCTGACCACTCTATGACGGAACAACGGTTCATCACCGTCGGCATGGCGCGGAGTGGCCGAGTGTTGATTGTCGCGCACACCGACCGGGGTGAGAACATCCGCATCATCAACGCCCGTCAAACCACACGGCGCGAAAGAAAACATTATGAAGAAGCACGTTGACAAACAGACACAAGATGAGTTGCGGCCGGAGTACGATCTGGCCCTGTTGAAGGGGGGAGTCCGAGGCAAGTATGCCGAGCGATTCAAAGCCGGCACGAATTTGGTTCTGCTGTCTCCGGATGTGGCGGAGTATTTTCCCGACGAGCGGTCCGTCAACGCCGCGTTGCGCTCCCTCGTCAGCATCGCCAAAGCCAAACTTCACCGCGCTGCTTGAAACCCTGGCCCGTCGGCCATCCCGTCGGCCATCCCGTCGAACCCGCCCTCCAGTCCTGCTCTCACTGCGGAGCGACAGCATAGGAGCCGGAATCTCAGTGATTGACTATAATCGCTTGTCATATCCTGCGCCGCTTCATTGAACGTAGTTGGCGACTTGTCCGCCGTAGGCGGGTTGTCAGACGTTCAAACTGTACCACTACCAAATGTTCCGGTATTGTTCCGGATCATGAAACGAAGAGAATTTTTCCACGTTCTCGGTGGCACGGTCGTGGCCGCCGGGCTTGCCCCCACTTTGCTGGCTGCTGCCGGCAAGAAGGAGGACAAACCACTGTCGCGCTTCGGCGACGGACGTGATTGGTTTTTTCAGAAACGGTTCGGGATGTTCGTGCATTGGGGGTTGTACGCGATCAACGGATTCCACGAGCAGGAACAATGGCGCGCACGTGTTCCGCGCGCCGAATACGTGAAGCTGGCGCAACAGTGGAACCCGGTGAAGTTCAACCCCGACGCCTGGCTCGACCTGATGGAACAAGCGGGGATGAAATACATCTGCCTGACGACAAAACATCACGACGGTTTCTGCCTCTTCGACTCGAAGCTGACGAAGTTCAACACGATGAATACGCCTTACGGCAAGGATATCATCAAACAACTCTCCGACGCCTGTCACCGGCGCAACGTGCCGCTTTGCCTCTACTATTCCATCGCCGACTGGAATCAGCCGAACTACCCGAACGAAGGGCGTCACCACGAACTGCCGCCGCAGCCCGGTGATTCGCCCGACTGGATGAAGTATTTGGAGTTCCTCAAAGGCCAAGTCCGCGAGCTTTGCACCAACTACGGCGAGATCCACGGGTTCTGGTGGGACATGAACGTGCCGAAACACGTTGACCGCTCCATCAACGACATGATCCGCAAACTCCAGCCGAGCGCCGTCATCAACAACCGCGGCTTCGACGACGGCGATTTCGGCACGCCCGAACGCGATTACGAGAAGGACGACGCGACGAGTTTCCCGCGTCCGACCGAAGCCTGCCAAGCTGTCGGCACCGAGAGCTGGGGCTACCGCAAGGACGAAGACTACTACACCGACCGGCACCTGTTCCGTAGCATTGACAAATATCTCGCCCGCGACGGCAACTATCTTCTCAACGTCGGCCCGCAACCCGACGGCGCCATCGGCCCGAACGAGACCGCCATCCTTCAGCGCGTCGGCAAATGGTACGGCAGCGTCAAGGAATCGCTCGAAGGCGTCGTCCCGGCGTCGCAACTCACCTCGAACCGCAACGTCCTGCTCACGCGCCGCGGCAACACACTCTACGTCCACCTCTACAAAGACCCGACCTCCGAGGCGGTGAAGCTGAAACCAATCACCACCCTCCCGCGCAAAGCGACGCTCCTGAACACCGGTGCGCCGGTGGAATGTTCCGTCGAGATGGTGCCGAGCGAGCACGTCGAGCAAGGCTGTTACCTCCGCCTGCGCAAGTTGCCCGTCAACGAGTTGTCCAACACCGTGCTCGTCGTGAAACTGGAGTTCGAAAAACCCATCACCGCCGGCAAAGCCGGTGCCGAGAAGATCACCGACTTACAGAAATGAAGATTGATCAAATGAAACAGTTCGTAGTGAGCCACGCAGCGAAGCGGAGTGGCGTGGGTGACCGCACTCCGCTTCGCTGCGTGCGGAACTACAAACCAACTCAAGTAATTCCTTTCGCCATGCTGGCAATCGCGCTGCTCGGTGCCACCTTCGCGTTGGCCGAGTCACGCGTGGATGTGAAGCGCAAGCCGTCCGACAAGAAATGGAAGTCGGAGCCAACGCGACTATTGAGTGACGTGAGCGGCTTCAGGCCATCGGAACCGCCACATTCGCAGTACGGTGGGCGAACTGACCGCAAGTCGAAGGCGACCGGCTTCTTCCGCGTGGAGCAACAGAATGGTCGTTGGTGGCTGGTTGACCCGGAAGGTTGCCTGATGCTCAGCGTCGGTTGCTGTAGCGTCAGCCTCAACCGGACCGAGAACGGACGGGCTGCGCTCCAGAAGAAGTTCGGCGACGAGAAAGCATGGGCCGCTCAAACGCTCCAGTTGCTCGCCGGCAACGGCTTCAACACGCTGGCCTGCTGGTCCGATGCGAAACGTTTGACTGCTGCCACGCCGCGCATTCCGTACACGCTCATCCTCAATTTCATGTCGGGCTACGGCAAGAAACGCGGCGGCACGTACCAGAAACCCGGCCACACCGGCTACCCGAACGATTGCATCTTCGCTCTCGACCCGGAGTTTCCCGCGTTCTGTGAGAAGCACGCACAGGAACAACTCGCCGCCGTGAAGAATGACCCGTGGCTGCTCGGCATTTTCTCCGACAACGAGATGCCGTTCCCGACGAATGCGCTGGAGAAATTCCTCGCGCTGCCGGCGGACGACGCCGGGCGCAAGGCGGCGGAACGTTGGGTGGCCGACCACGGCGGCAAGAAAGACAACTCAGCTTTCCTCGAACATCTCGCCGACGCTTATTTCCGTGCCGTCAACGCGGCGATTCGCAAGGCTGACCCGAACCACATGTATTTCGGTTCCCGTCTTCACGGCGGCGACAAAAGTCGTCCGGAAGTCTGGCGTGCGGCCGGCCGGTATCTCGACGTGGTGGCGATGAACTACTACGGCGCGTGGACGCCGGATGCCGAGGTGATGTCGAACTGGGTGAAATGGTCCGGTAAACCGTTCATCGTGACCGAATGGTACGCGAAAGGCGCCGACAGCGGTTTCGCGAACACGAGCGGCGCGGGCTGGCTTGTAAAGACGCAAAAGGACCGCGGCGCATTCTACCAGAACTTCACGCTGGGTTTGCTGAAACATCCCGGCTGCGTTGGCTGGCATTGGTTCAAGTACCTGGACAACGACCCGACCGACAAGCGCGCCGACCCGTCCAATGTTGACTCGAACAAAGGGATTGTCACCAACGTCTATGAGCCATACAACGAACTGTTGTCACGAATGAAAGAGGTCAACCAGAACGTGTACGGCTTGGCTGACCACCTCGGAAGACAGAACCAGAAATGAGAACAATACACATACGATTGACTGCGATGTTCACGGCGCTATTGCTGATCACCTCGGCACAAGCGGCGAAACAACAGAATAGGCGGGAGAAAAAGGACAACCCGAAGAGGACCATCGGAGAGCCGACGCAGCCGGCACAGGTCCAGACGCCGGCGGAGCAGGCGGCGGCGCTTCGTCGCGCCATCGAGTATCTCGGCAAGACCCACGGCCAACGCTACCCGAAGGCTGCCGAGTACCTGAGCCGGCTCGCGGTGCTGGAGAAGAGTTTCGTTCCCGAACAGTTCAATGCGCTCAAGCGCGAAGCGATGCTGGCGAACCCGGAGATTGATTTCAACCACATCCTATTGATACGCCGGAGCGAAAGTTACCTCGCGTTGCCGCAGAATTGGCAGGGCAACTCCAGCCTCAAGAAGAACGTGGACAACGAAATCGCCGCGCTCAACATCCGCCAGCCCAACCCAACGATCCAGACCATTTACAAGCCGCAGTCGCCCGCCTTCGTCGGCGACATCCACCTGCATTTCGATGCCCAGAAACTGCTCTTCTCCTCGACCATCGCCAATGGCTCGTGGCAGGTCTTCGAGATGAACGTGGACGGCTCGAAGCTTCGTCAGGTCACGACGGGCAAGGACGCGGACATTGACAGCTATGAAGGCGTCTATCTTCCCGACGAGCGGATCATCTTCACTTCCTCCACCGGTTTCCAAGGCGTGCCCTGCGTCAGCGGCAGGGATTACGTCGGCAACCTCCACGTGATGAACCCCGACGGCACCGCCGTCCGCCGGCTGACGTTCGACCAGGACAACAACTGGTGCCCGACGCTGACCTCCGACGGCCGTGTGATGTATCTGCGCTGGGAATACACCGACTCCGCGCATTATTTCTCGCGCGTCCTGATGCGGATGAACCCCGACGGCACCGGCCAGTCGGAGTTCTACGGCAGCGAATCGTATTGGCCGAACAGCACTTTCTACGCGCGCCCGTTGCCCGGCAGCAACACGAAGTTCGTCGGCATCGTCACCGGCCATCACGGCGTGCCGCGCATGGGCGAGATGGTCATCTTCGACACCGCGCTCGGTCGCCAGGAAGACGCCGGCGCCGTGCAGCGCATTCCCGGCTACGGCAAGAAAGTCGAAGGCAAGATCATTGACGCACTCGTCCAAGGTTCCTGGCCGAAGTTCCTCCACCCGAAACCGCTCAGCCAGACCACGTTCATCGTTTCCGCGAAGCCGACCAACAACTCGAAGTGGGGCATCTACATCGTGGACATCTTCGACAACATGCTCCTGATCGCCGAGGAACCGAAGATGGCGCTGTTCGAACCGATCCCGCTCCACAAGAGTTTCCGTCCGCAGGTCATCCCCGACCGCATCAAGCCCGGCGAAAAGACCGCCACCGTTCTCCTCACCGATGTTCACACCGGCCGCGGCATCAACGGCGTCCCGCGCGGCGTCGTCAAGAGCTTGCGCCTCTACTATTACGATTATTCCTACCGCAATATGGGCGGCCACTATCAGGTCGGCATTGAAGGCCCGTGGGATGTCCGCCGCGTCATCGGCACCGTTCCCGTCCACGAGGACGGCTCGTCGTGGTTCGAGATTCCCGCCAACACGCCCGTCGCGCTCCAGCCGCTCGACGCCGAGGGCAAAGCGCTCCAACTCATGCGAAGCTGGTTCGTCGGCATGCCGGGCGAACGCGTCTCCTGCGTCGGTTGCCACGAGAAACAGAATGAAGCCTCGCCGCCGCGCGCCGCCATGGCCGTGCGTCAGCCCCCCGTCAAGCCGACCCCGTGGCGCGGCCCGATTCGCGGATTCAGTTTCGTGCGCGAAGTCCAGCCCGTGCTCGACAAGTATTGCGCCGGTTGCCACGATGGCAAGACGTCGGGGCGCCCGAACCTCGCCGACGCAACCGTCACCAAGACCAGCGGCGGCATGGCCGACTTCCCGATCTCGTACACCGAGTTGCACCCGTACGTCCGCCGCGGCGGCCCCGAAGGCGATTACTCCGGGCTTGTTCCGCTGGAGTTCCACGCCGACACCAGCCCGCTCGTGCGGATGCTCATCAAGGGCCACCACAACGTAAAACTCGACGCCGAGGCCTGGGACCGGATCATCACGTGGATTGACCAGAACGTTCCCGCGCACGGCACGTGGACCGAAGTGAAACCGATTCCCAGCAACTTCGCCCAGCGCCGCCGTGAGTGCGCGAAGATCTACGCGAACATTGACGAAGATCTCGAAGCGATCCCACCGCAACCCGCCACACGCCCCACGTTCATCATGCCCGCGCCCGAAGCGCCGCGTCCGCAACCGGTGAACATCGCCAAGTGGCCGTTCGCCGCGCAGCTCGGCGAGGAAGCCAGGCTCGACCTCGGCGCCGGCATCACGATGACGTTGCGCAAGGTCCCCGCCGGCTCGTACGTGATGGGCGACGTCAACGGCGAGCGCGACGAATTCCCGCAGCAGAAGGTTGACATCGAGAAACCGTTCTGGATGGCGACGACCGAGGTCACGCTGGAACAGTTCCGCCAGTTCAACCCGAATCACCGCAACGGTTATTACGACCGCCACTACAAGGACCAAGTCAACCCCGGCTACGCGATGGACAACCCGAAGTTCCCCGTCATTCGCGTCAGTTGGGACGACGCGATGGCGTTCTGCCGCTGGCTCTCCGCGAAGACCGGTAAGCGCGTCACGCTCCCGACCGAGCACCAATGGGAGTGGGCCGCCCGCGCCGGCGCGGCGACGCCGTTCTTCTACGGTGGACTCGACACCGATTTCAGTCCGTTCGCCAACCTCGCCGACAAGGAGATCACGAAGCTGGCCGTCAAAGGCGTCAACCCGCAGCCGATTCCGAACCCCGACAAGTATTGGGACTTCGAGTTGAAAGACGCCCGTTTCAACGATGGCACGCTCCACCTCGCCCAGGTCGCGCACTACCAGCCGAACTCGTTCGGCCTGCACGACATGATCGGCAACGTCGCCGAGTGGACCGCTTCCGACTACGTCACGCGTCCCGGCCGCAAAGTCATCCGCGGCGGCTCGTGGGCCGAGCGTCCGAAGGACGCCCGCGCCTCTTGGCGTTGGGGCTATCCGAACTGGCAGCGCCCCTTCAACGTCGGTTTCCGTGTCATCATCGAGTCCGACCTGCCCGCCAGCGCCGTGGCGCAAGCCAAGTGATTTTTGACGGGATTTGCGCGTTGCAATGGCAGTGCCGAGGCGTATAGTGCGGCCAATATGAGAAAATTCCTTTGCGGCCTGCTGGCCGCCCTTGCATTTGCCGGATCGGGCATTGCCGCCGACCTTTCCCAGTTCAAGACGGCGGACGACCTCTGGGCGCATATCCGGGAACTCCAGAAGGGACCGCAACAACAACCGCAGTCCGAGGAGGAGGCGCGCCGCGTTGCGGCAGATTTTGTGAAGCAATTCGACGCCGTGCTGGCGAAGTTCATCGCTTCGTATCCCGCCGATGCGCGGTGTTGGGACGCGAAAGTGTTGCAGGTGCAGACCGCGTTGACCGGCGATCTGTTGGAGAACAAGAATCCGTCGAAGAACACGCCGGCGCTGGACAAGCTCAAGGCAGTCGCCACGGCCAAGGATGCCCCCGACGGCGCGCGCGCCAACGCGGCTTTCATGTTGATTCAGATGGGCGGAAGCGCGCTGGGCCCGGATCCGGACAAGGAGGACGTTGGCGCGCTGGACAAGGAGATGCTCGCGTTCATCAAGTCGTTTCCCGACGATCCGCGCAGCGCTTACGTGAAGTTGATGCGGGCGGACGTGCTAGAGCGGATTGACCCGGCCAAGGCGGAAGCGATCTGGAAGGAACTTGTTACGCACCCGGACCAGCGCGTCGCCCGCCGGGCCAAGGCAAAACTGGAACAGAGGGAACTGACTCAGAAACCCATCGAATTGAAATTCACCGCCGTGGACGGCAAGGAAGTGGACTTGACGAAAATGCGCGGGAAAGTCGTGCTCGTGGATTTTTGGGCCACGTGGTGCGGTCCGTGCCGGGTGGAAATCCCCAACATCGTCGCGGCCTACAAGAAATATCACGAGAAAGGATTTGAAATTGCGGGCATCTCGCTGGACGAGGACAAGGAGGCGATGCAGACCTACGCCAAGGAACGCGGGATGACATGGCCGCAACATTGCGACGGCAAAGGCTGGCAAAATGAAATCAGTTCCCGCTACGGCATCCAATCCATCCCCGCCATGTGGCTGGTGGACAAAAAAGGCATGATCCGTTCCACCGAGGCGCGCGGCGAACAACTCACCGCATTGATCGAAAAACTCCTGGCCGAGTGAATGCCGATCCCATCGTCCAAATCCGCGACCTGACCAAGCTCTACCGTCACGGCGAGATTGACGTCACGGCGCTCAACTGTGTTTCGCTCGACATTGCCGCCGGCGAGTTCGTCGCCTTGATGGGGCCGAGCGGCTCCGGCAAGAGCACCTTGCTGCACATCATCGCCGGCGTTGACCGGGCCACCAGCGGACAGTGCATCGTCCAAGGCACCGATGTCGGCACCCTCAACGAAACCGAGTTGGCCGACTGGCGCAACAATCATGTTGGTTTCGTCTTCCAAACATTCAATCTCATCCCCGTGCTCACCGCCTTCGAGAACGTCGAGCTGCCGTTGTTGCTCACCAGCCTTTCATCGAGCGAACGTCGCGCCCACGTCGAGGCCGCGCTCGAACTGGTCGGACTCGCCGACCGGATGCGCCACCTCCCGCGCCAACTCTCCGGCGGCCAGGAACAACGCGTCGCCATCGCCCGCGCGCTGGTGACCGACCCGACGTTGCTCGTCGCCGACGAGCCAACCGGTAATCTCGACGCTCATTCCGCCGCTGAAATCCTCGCGCTCCTCCAGATACTGAACCGCACCGCCGGCAAGACCGTCATCCTCGTCACGCATGACCCGAAAGCGGCGGCGTACGCGAGCCGGACGTTGCACCTAGAGAAGGGGGAATTGTTGAACGGAAGTTCTCAGTCGTCAGTTGTCAGTTCTCAGTAACGACAGGAGGCACGATGCAGGATTACCACAAGCTTCAGGTTTGGCAGAAGAGCCATCAACTTACATTGCGAGTCTATCGCGTGACCACCGCCTTCCCAAAGTCGGAGGTTTTCGGCATCACCGGTCAGATGCGGCGGGCTGCCGCCTCCATTGAGATGAACATCGCAGAGGGTTGCGGCCGTGATAGCGCCGCTGAGTTGGCCCGCTTCCTTCGCATCGCTCTTGGATCTGCCAGCGAGCTTGAGTGCCAGACAGAAATCGCCCGCGACTTGGGCTATCTGACTCAGGGCGAAGCCGCCGACTGGCTTGCCCACGCAACCGAAATCAAGCGAATGCTCACCGGTCTCCTCAAGCGTCTGAAAACTGAAAACTGACAACTGACGACTGATGACTATCCCCGGCTTCATTCTCCGTAACGCTTTCCGCAACAAGCGGCGGCTCATGCTGACGTTGTTGAGCGTGACGCTGTCGTTGTTCCTGTTCACGATGCTGCAGACGGCATTGCGGGAATTGACCCAACCGGCGCAGACCGACGAGTCCGCGCTGCGCGTCGTGGCCCGACACAAGGTCTCGCTCGGCAACGTCTTGCCGGTCAAACACCAGTCCCGCATCGAGCGCATCCCCGGCGTCCATACCTGCATGAAGCTGACCTGGTTCGGTGGCATTTACAAAGACCCGAAAGATTTCTTCCCGCAGTTCGCCGTGGACGCCGACAAGATTACCGACATCTTTTCGGAGGCACAATTTGATCCGCAGGAGATGGCCGCCTTCTTGAAGGACCGGGCTGCATGCGTTGTCGGAATCAAGACGATGGATCGGTTCGGCTGGAAAATCGGCGACAAGATCACGCTTCAGGGCACCATCTGGCCGTGCGATCCCCAACTGACGATCCGCGCCGTTTATCGCGGCGGCATTGACGAGACGAACCTGTTTTTTCACCACGAGTACATGGACGAACTGTGCGGCAAACCCAGCTTGTGCGGCACGTTCTGGATTCGCGCTGAAAACGCCGAAGCCATCCCCGGCTTGATCCAGCGGATTGACGAGACTTTCGCCAACACCGACGCCGAGACGAAAACGGAGACCGAACGCGCGTTCGTGTTGGAGTTCGTCTCGATGATTGGCAACGTCAAGGTGCTCATCGGCTCGATCTGTTCGGTGATTGTGTTCACGATGATTCTCGTCACCGCCAGCACGATGAGCATGGCCATCCGTGAACGCTCCCGCGAAATCGCCATCCTCAAGGCCATCGGCTACGATGGCTGGCAGATTTTCAGCCTGATTCTCGCCGAATCGTTTGGCCTTGCCCTGACCGGCGGAGTGCTCGGCTGTTTCGGCGCGTGGTTCGGCACGTGGCTGATGTTTCAGCACGTGAACATTGCCGCTGTCTCCAACGGCATGTTCATCAAATTCGAGGTCACGCCGCACATCGTCGTCAGCGGCATGCTCATCGCCGTCGTGCTGGGATTGGTGAGTTGTCTCGCGCCCGCGTACAGCAGCATTCGGATGAGTGTTGTCACCGGCCTGAAGGAGTTGGACTGATGGCCGTTCCTCTCAAATACAATTTCCGCAACCTGCGTGTCCGCTGGCGGCTGACACTCGCCACGATGCTGGGCATCGCGCTCGTCGTCGCCGTCTTCGTCATGATCATGGCGCTGGCGCGGGGGTTGAAGGCCACGTACGTCAGCACCGGCGATCCGCGCAATTTGCTCGTGCTGCGGAAAGGGTCCACCGCCGAATCGAGCAGCCAGATCACACGCAACGAAGTCCGTCTCATCAAGTACCTCGACGGCATTGCGCGCGACACCGACGGCGAGCCGCTGGCTTCCGCGGAAATCCTTGTCCTGATCAATCTGGACCGCCTTGACCGCACCGGCACGGCCAATGTCCTCGTGCGCGGCATCGGCCCTGTCGGGTTGCGTCTCCGCACCAACATCCGCCTTGTCGAAGGACGGATGTTCCGGCCCGGGCTGCACGAGTGCGTGGTCAGCCGGAAAATTGCCAACCGGTTTGCCAACTGCCGGGTGGGCGAACAATTTCGTTCGGGGCGCACCCTGTGGCGCGTCGTCGGGATTTTTGAGGCGGCCAAGACCGCTTACGAATCGGAAATCTGGGTGGACGCCGATGAAGCCCGCGATGTTTTCAAGCGCAATTTCTACGGCTCCATCCTCATTCGTCCCGTCGAGGATACCGCTGCGGTTGCCACGATGATCAAGCGAATGGAGGCCGACAAACAGTTGTCCATTCGCGTGCTGCCTGAGACCGAGTACTACTTGGAACAGACCAAGACCGCCGCGCCGATCCAGTGGCTGGGCGGCGTGCTTGCCGTCGTGATGAGCATTGGCGCCGCGTTCTCCGCGATGAACACGATGTACGCCGCCGTCAGCGCCCGCACCCGCGAGATCGGCACGCTGCGCGTCCTCGGCTTCCGACGCCGGCACATCTACGTGTCGTTCCTCCTGGAATCGGTCATCCTGGCGTTGCTGGGCGGCGCGGTCGGGTGCCTGTTCTCATTGCCGCTCAATGGCATGGCGACGGGCACGATGAGTTGGACAACGTTTTCCGAGGTGGCGTTTGAGTTTCGCATCACACCGGAACTGTTGATGAAAGGGATGGCGTTCGCGCTGGTGATGGGCGTGCTCGGCGGCTTGTTGCCCGCCCGGCTGGCGGCGCGCAAACCAGTGCTTGACGCCTTGCGCTCCGCATGAGGTGCTGCTAAGAATCAGTGGACACATCCATGAACGCCACCGAACAATCCCTCTCGCGCCTGGTCATCCCGGCCGGGAAGAAAAACCGTCATCGCGCCGGGCCGTGGATTTTGTTTGTCGTCATTTTGTTGTTGGCGTCAGGCGCGCTCGTGGTGTTCTTCAACACCCAGCAGAACGACCGCAAACCGGTTCCCGCCGCAGCGCCGTCCGCCGCGCCTGCGCCGAAACCCGGCGACGTGCTGTTGACGGTCAGCGGCTACATCATTCCGCGCGAACGCATCGAGCTAAGCCCGCGTTTCATGGCGACGGTCAAATGGATCGGCGTCAAGAAGGGCGATCTCGTCAAGAAGGACGATGTCATTGTCCGTCTCGAAGACGCCGAGTACCGCGCCCGCGTGCTCGAAATCGAGGGACGGCTGGCGCTTGTCGAGGCCAACCTCACCAACGCCGCAGTGAATCTCCAGCGCCAACTGGCGCTGGACAAGGCCAGGGTGGAAAGCCCGCGCACGCTCGACGAGGCGCGCCGCGCCCGCGACGTGGCCGCCGCGGAAATCACCGTCGCCAAGGGACAACTCGCGCTCGCGCAGACCTATCTGGACTGGTGCACGATCCGCGCCCCGATCACCGGGACGATTCTGGAAAAACTGGTGGACCCGAATGAGCTTGTCACGCCCCAGAGTTTCGGCGGCGGGCGCGGGCCGAGCACGGCATTCGTCTCGATGGCCGATCTCAACGACCTTCAAGTCGAGATTGACATCAACGAAGCCGACCTCGCGAAGATCCGCTTGAAACAGCGTTGCCGGATCAGGCCGGAAGCGTACCCGGACAAGCAATACAGCGGGTACGTCGTCGAGATTGCGCCGGAAGCAAACCGCTCCAAGGGCACCCTGCAAGTCAAGGTGCAGATCGAGAAGCCCGACGAGTTTCTCACGCCCGAACTGACCGCCAAGGTCGAATTCCTTGCTGACAAACCATGAACCCAATCGAACGCCAGAAAGTCACCTCCAGCGACATTGCCAGCGTCGGTTACGACGACGCCAGCGGCACGCTGGAGATCGAGTTCCACGCCACCAGCGTCTATCGGTACTTCTCCGTGCCGAAAGAGACGTACGAGGGACTCCTCGCCACGCCGTCGCCGGGCAAATATTTTCTGCAACAAATCAAAGGACGCTACGCATGGGAAAAAGTCGCCACATTGTGAAATACCTGGGCTTGTTGGCCGTGTTGTCGTTGCTCGGCTGCGCCAGCAACAACCCGATTTCCGGGCGCCGGCCAGTGCAACTCGCTGTCGAGCCAAACGACAACGTGTTTTTCATCACGCGCAACGAAAGCGATCTCCGTTACGGGAAATATCTGATGGTCGAGCGATTCCCGAATCCCGCCACGGTTCGTCCCGGGATGCCATCGCGCGCCGCGTTTGAACTGCTCGGCAAGGCAACGGGCATCACGCTCGATCTTTCCAGCGTGCCGCCGGCCCACGTGGCGATGAAAACGGACAAGGACATCATGGTCGAGTGGCGCACCACCGCGTCCTGGTCGTGGGCGCGACGGCACGCCCCGGACCGGATTGAAACCGCCGATGTGGCCGTCAGCTTCGTCAAGGTCACCCGGACTAAGGCCGAGGTTCATTATGTGGGCAGCCCGTTGTTCCGCACGATTGACCAGGGCTGGTTCATCGAGCAGATCAACGTCTTGCCTGTCCTTCACAACCTCAAGACGGACGCCCAACGCCGCCCGGCCGACGCGAAAGCGAAATGAAACCGCAATGAAACTCTCACCGGACACCATTCGAAGCCTCGCCCGCGCCGCGCTCGCCGAGGACGTCGGCGCGGGTGACATCACCACCGAGTCCGTTGTGCCGGTGGAATCGCGCGCAAAGGCGGTCATTCTGGCCAAGGAACCGTGCGTCGTCGCGGGATTGCCGCTGGTCGAGGCGGTCTTTGCGGAACTCGGCGCGGTCGAGACGGTCGCGCTGGCGGCGGAAGGCGCCGTGACATCCGCCGGGAAGCCGGTTTGCCGGTTGAACGGCCCGGCGCGGGCCATCCTGACGGGCGAACGAACGGCGCTGAATTTTCTGCAACGGCTGTCGGGCATCGCCACGTTGACCCGTCAGTTTGTGGACGCCGTGGCGGGGACGGCGGCGCAGATTCTGGACACGCGCAAGACGACGCCGACGTTGCGGCTCTTGGAGAAATATGCGGTGGCCGCCGGTGGCGGCGCCAATCATCGCATGGGCCTTTTCGATGCCGTGATGATCAAGGACAATCACCGGCAACTCCTCGCCCGGCTCGGCGCATC
Organism: Verrucomicrobiota bacterium; assembly: GCA_016871575.1. Taxonomy (GTDB): domain Bacteria; phylum Verrucomicrobiota; class Verrucomicrobiia; order Palsa-1439; family Palsa-1439; genus CAIKAP01. The sequence continues at coordinate 41,984 of VHCW01000011.1, read as the reverse complement.
GGCGCTTGGCAGCGCCGTCGCGGCCGCGCGAGCGGCAAAACCGGGACTGCCCGTGATCATCGAGGCCGATTCGCTGGAGGACGTCGAGGCGGCGTTGCGGGCGGGCGCTGACCAGATCCTGCTGGACAACATGACGCCGGCGGAATTGCGCGATGCCGTGAAATTGGTCGCCGGTCGGGCGAAAACGGAAGCAAGCGGCGGCGTGCGGCTGTCCAACGTGGCAGAGATCGCGGCGACAGGCGTTGACTATATTTCGGTGGGCGCGCTGACACATTCGGCGCGGGCCGTGGATTTCTCGCTCGACCTGCTCGACGAACCGGCGTGACCTTATTGGTTCTCGGGCTCCGCAGGCGGCGCAGTCGTGGCGGCGGGTTTTGTCGCTGCCACGGGCGCTCCCGCAGCAGGCGGCGGCGCGGTTGAGGGCGGCAGGATCGAGTAGTTTTCCAACGGCACCTTGATGGCGCCGGCTTCGCGAAGGAATTGGACGCCTTGGTCGAACTCGGTCCGGTCAAACCAGCGCGCGAAATAAATGTCGAGCGTCGTGGTCGGATCCATGGCCGAGGTGGTGCTGGTGCGCATGTTGCGATAAACGGACTCGGTCATCTGGGTGACCTTCTCCAGAATGTCCGTCTCGACCGCCAGATAGGCGGTGATCTTGGGAATTGACTTGGTAATGAGTTGCTGGTGCTGAGTGGTGGCCTTGAGGATTTCGATCAGTTGCGGGGCGCGATCCGCTTTGAGTTTGATGGCTTGGGAAAGGTCTTGGTTGCCGTAGGTGAACAGGTGGGCCATGCGTTGCATGGCGATGACCGAGTGTTCGCGGCGTTTGTTGCAATCGAGGATGCGCTGGCGCAGGCCGCTGAGCGCCTTGCCGAAGTCCATCGTGGTCTTAATGCGGCGGAGTCTGTCTCGTGATGTGGAGGAGCTGACGTTGTCGGGATTCGGAGCGGGGTCGGTGACGGTTGTGTTGTTGCCTTGCGTGTTGCCGCCGCGCCCGGAAGAGGAGCTGGGCGCCGCGGCGCGCGCGGAACGCGCGGTGGCGCGCACCCGGAGGGCGACGTTGGTGGCGGCCATGTTGTCGAGCATGTCGAGAATCTGGTCGAGGAGGTTTTGCGCGGCGGCAGCGTCGTAGCGAACTTGCATTTCCGGTTGAAGCCCGGTGGCAGTCGGCGGCAAAACGGTGTTGAAGACGGGAGCGAAATCATCGGTGGCGGCATCGGCGTTGGTGGCGGTCATGTTGGAGCCGTCGGCGGTGGGAAGGTTGATGGTGATGTTGGGCGACGGCGCGTTGGAACCGGCGACCGTTGCGGCAGCGGCCGTGTTGGTCGGCTGGCGCAGCAAACCGGCGTAGGCCACCATGCTTTCCTGCTCGATTTGCAGCGCGAGGAGAATTTGCGCGTAACCGCGCCGGGCGTAGTAGTTGCCGACCGTGGGTTTGGCGGCGATGGCGTTGTTGAAGTATTCGAGGGAATCGAGGTAGTTGCCGCGGGCGACTTCGACGGAACCGTAGAGGTCGTTGAATTCGGGATCCTTGGCGAATTCGGGTTTGGCGCCGATGAGCAATTGCAGGGCTTCGAGGTAACGGCCTTGGGCAAACTCGACCTTGGCCACATCGAACTGGAGCCGGCTGAGCACGGCGAGATTGACTTCGTTGGTGGCGGGTTCGAGCATCAGGTAACTGGTGTACAGGCGCAGCGCGTCGCGGGCATCGCCTTCGTCCATGCGCTTGCGCGCGACCCGCGGGTAAAGCTGGAGGAAGATGTCGCGGAAGGACGTGCGCACGTCGGGATTGTTCGCGCAGGCGTCTTCGAGGCGGGCCAGTGCGTCGGCCTCGCGGCCGGCCTTCATTTGTTCGAGGGCGAGGAGGCGGTATTGCTCGGCCTGCGCTTTCTGGTAGAACGCAGTGATGGGTTCGCGGTTGCGCTGGACGAAGTCGGTGTCGCTGTAGTTGCGCTGGAGTTGCTGGAGAAGGTTGACGATATCGCGGGCGGCCGTATTGATGCCCAGTTCGCGCGCCTGCGCAAAGAGTTGTTCGGCAGCTTTTTCGCGGATGGATTTCTGGAGGGCGGGTTTTTGTTCCTTGATCCGGTTGGCCCAATCGGTGGCCGGGTAGTTCTTCTCGATCTCCACGTACAATTTCAGGGCGTCTTCCGGTTTGCCGTCGCGCTCGAAGGCCTCGGCTTTGTCGAAGAGCCCCTTGGCTTCCTGCTCAAGTTTCTGGACGAGGGCGGTCTGGTGCTTGTTGAGCGCGTCGGTAACGGCGCTGATCTTCGTGTACGTCGGGTACAACTCGCCGATTTCCTTCAACAAGCTGATGGCCAGTTTGAGGTCTTTGGCCGCAGCCGCCTCGGTCGCTTTTTGGTGTTTGAGCGACGCTTGCGCCTCGACGATGAACGGATCCACGCTCTTCTTCAAGGAGTTGAGTTCCTGCGCCGCCGTGGTCATGGCGAACAGCACAGGGACATCGTCAAGAATCTGCCGGCACTGTTCGTATTGGCCCTGGTCAGCGAGTCGCCTGGCGTGGGCAATGACTTCGTTGGCAATCGCATTGTCCATGTTGTCGAACGCCGATTTCGTTTCCGTCACGGCCGGCAACTGGCTGGCGACCTGCGCGTAGCTTCGTCCTTTGAGATCCTGGCCGCGGACGATGCCGGAGGCGTCCACGGAAAAGGTGCGCTTGCCGTCAATGCCATGATTTTCCGGCTCGGCAATGGCCAGATAGTTGGCCTCAGTCGCGTCGCGAATAGTGAACCGGTAGCCGTTGGCCCGTCCCTCGGCAAGCGTCTGCTTGAAAAACGGCGGGCGCGCCGCCGCCAGTTCGTTCAGGGGAAGATACTGGCCTTTGCCGGTCTGGTTGGGATCTTTGAGGCGGGCCGCCTTCGCGTATTTCTGCGCGCACGCGATGCCTTTGAGATCAGTGATGACAGCGGCCTCATTTTCAGCAAGTTGTTTTTCCGTCACGTCGCGCTGCACGACCATCTGCTCGCGGCGGGACTTCTGGACCTGGCTCCAACTGTACCATGATATCCCGGCCACACACACGACAACCCAGAAGAATCCAAGAAACACGCCCCACGTCGCCTGTTTGCGGTCTGACTCCAATCCGCCGTGCCGGCGAATCTGGCCGATGGCGAGCAGGCCGAGAATGATCGCCAGCACGGACGGGACGGCGAGAAAACCAAACACGCCACACAACAACGCCAGCAACGGCAACATCCCCACGCTCGGCGCGCCCGGGTGTTCCATCGGCCGCACAAAACCCACCGGCTGCGGTTGCGCCGGAAACGCCAGCGGCGCCGTGGACGCGAGGCTGAACCCGCAGCGCGGGCAGAAATTCACTGAGAACGGAATCAACGCCTGACACGACGGGCATTGCACGCCGCGCGGCGCGAGCGCGGATCCCGGTCCTGCCACGGGAGGCTCCACGGTTGCCGACGGCGCGATGGGCGGCTGTTCGGGAATGACTTCCACGGTGATTTCCGGTGGCGCCGGTCTGGACGGCTCCTCGGCGGGACAAGTGAAGCGCGCCTGCGCCTCCATGCCGAATTGCAGCAAATCTCCTTCCTGCAAGCGCACTTCCTTGGCAGGCGCGCCATTGACGAGCGTGCCATTCGTGCTCTTCAGGTCCACCAACCAGAATTCTTCGCCGCGCTTTTCGATGCGCGCGTGGTAACTGCTGATCGAATCTTCATCGAGCAACAGATGGTTTGTCGGGGCGCGCCCAATATCACAGCGCGGTTCGTTCCAGCGGAACACTCGTTCCCGCGGCGTGGCAGGATATATCGTCAGGACAGGCATGGCGGCATAAACTACGGTATTTGCCCCGTGATGGCAATAACGGAAAAGACCTCCTTTCTCACCCGTTTCTTTGCTACAGTGCTGCCGTCATGACCACCGGCGATGTCCTCGAACAACTGTATCGCGCCAGCGGCAACTTCGTTTCTCGCGCCGCCTTCGGCCGCGGTGTGTCTGTTGCCATCGCCGATCTGGAAACACTCGGTTACAGCATCGAGTCCCATCCTCACCTCGGCTACCGGCTTCTTCATTCGCCCGACCGCCTCACCGCCGACGACATCAAAGCCCGACTCAACCCCCAAATCCTCGGCACCGAGATTCTCGTCTTCGAGCAAACCGCCTCCACCAACGACGTCGCCGCCCATCTCGCCGCCGCCGGCGCCCGCGAAGGTCTCGTGGTCTTCGCCGAGTCCCAGACCAAGGGACGGGGCCGGCACAAACGCGACTGGGCTTCGCCCCGCGGCAAGGGACTCTGGTTCTCCGTCCTCCTTCGCCCCGCGCTGCCGCCGATTGCTTTCCATCGCATCACCGTTGCCGCCAGCGTCGCTGTTGTGCGCGCCATTCGACAGAGCGCGGCGCTCGAACCGCGCATCAAATGGCCCAACGACATCACGCTCAGCCACCGCAAACTCGCCGGCATCCTCACGGAAATCCAGAACGGCGCCGCCATCCTCGGCATCGGCATCAACGTCAACTGCGATCGCCGTGATTTTCCCGACGGCATCGCCCCGCTCGCCACCTCGCTTGCCATCGAGACCGGTCGCTCGCAAGACCGCGCCGCTCTCGCCGCCGCCGTGCTGGGATCGCTCGACGATTGTTACCGGCGCGCCCTTGTTGATTTCGACGCCATCGTTGCCGAGTGGGCCGGTTGCTCCACCACGCTCGGACGCCAACTCACCGTCAAGATGGGGCGGCGGCGCATCGAAGGCTGCGCGCAGGCGCTCGACGCCGACGGCGCGTTGCTGCTGCGCAAGGACAACGGCCAGATCGAGCGCATCCTCGGCGCCGACGTGGAGATCGAACAATGAAATCATCCATCCCACCCCATTGCCAAAAGAGTGAAATACCTATTTCACGCTTTTGGCAATGCCATCCCCCGCGCCGCAAAGCATTATGAACCCGCGCATCCTGCTCATTGACGCCGGCAATACCCACACCGATTTTGCCATCGCCACGCCCGACCGCATCCGTCGCATTGTCACCGTGCCGACCGCAAAACCTTCCCGCATCCCGTCGGCGCTCGGTTCCTACAACGCCTGCGTCCTCGCCTCCGTTGTCCCAGCGGCCACCCGGCGACTCCTCGCTTGTCTTCCGTTGAAACCAATCCTTGTCAATGCGGACGCCGATCTCGGCATCGGCATTCGTTACCCGAACAAGCGCCAGATCGGCGCCGACCGGCTCGCCAACGCCGTTGCGCTCGTCCGCCTCTACGGCGCGCCGGTCATCGGCGTGGATTTCGGCACCGCCCTCACCTTCGACGTCGTCAACGTCGCCGGTGAATTTGCCGGTGGCGTCATCGCGCCCGGCCTGGCCGCCATGACGCATTATCTCCACGAACACACCGCGCTGTTGCCGCGCATCGTGCCGCGCGAACCGCGCGCCATCATCGGCAAGAGCACCGTCGGCGCCATGCAAACCGGTGCGGTCATCGGCTACCGCGGCCTTGTGAGGGAAATCCTCGCGGCGCTCCGCCGCCAACCCGGCATGGCGCGCGCCGCTGTTGTCGCCACCGGCGGCTACGCCGCGCTCATCGCCCGTCATGTCCCGGAAATCAAGCATGTCAATCCGATGTTGACCCTCGAAGGTCTGCGGTTTATCTACCTGCACAATGAATCGCATTGACGCCAAATTCGCTGCGCTCCGCGCGGCTGAACGAAAAGGGTTCATCGCCTACATTTGCGCCGGTGATCCGAACCTCAAGATGACCATCTCGCTCGCGCGCGAGTTCGAGCGTGTCGGCGTGGACGTGCTCGAACTCGGCATTCCCTTCAGCGATCCGCTCGCGGATGGTGTCGTCAACCAACTCGCCGCCGAGCGGGCATTGCGCAGCGGCACGACGCTGGCGGGCGTCCTCGATGCCGTTGCCAGACTGCGCCGCGCCGGCTGCCGGATTCCCATTGTCTTCTATATTTATTACAATCTCATTCATCGCCACGGCGTCGGGCGTTTTGCGAGGGAGGCCGCCGCGGCCGGCGTGGACGGCGCGCTGGCGCTCGACCTGCCGCCGGAGGAAGCGGCGGCCTACGAGCGCGCAATGAAACGCGCGGGGTTGTGCCCGATCTACCTCATTGCGCCGACGACGCCGGAGAAACGCATCGCCGAAATCTGCCGGCACGCCAGCGGGTTCATTTACTACGTCTCGCGCGAGGGCGTCACGGGGATGCAGAAGACGGTTTCCGGTTCCATCGCGCCGAGGATGGCCGTCATTCGCCGGCACACCAGCATCCCGGTCGCGGTCGGCTTTGGCGTTTCCGACCCGGAACAAGCCCGGAACATTGCGCAGCACGGCGACGCGGTTGTGGTGGGCAGCGCGATTGTCAACCAGATCGCCAAGGGCCGCAGTGCGCGGGCTGTGTCCCGGTTTGTGGCGCCGATGGTCAAGGCGGTGAACGATGCGCGTCCTCGGCGTTGATCACGGCACGAAGCGCGTCGGCCTCGCCATCAGCGACGAAACCGGCGCGGTCGCGCAGGGCATCGGGCACGTCGCCAGCGTGGCGGAGGTGTTGCGCGTGGCGTCGGAGCGCGGCGCCGGCAAGATCATCGTGGGCGTGCCGCGCCGGCTCGACAACACGGCCAGCGAACAGACCGGGCGCGCGCTGGCGTTCCTCGCGGCGTTGCGCGCGGCGACGAGTCTGCCGGTGGAAGGGTGGGACGAGCGGTTGACGACCGCGCAGGCGGAGCGGGTGTTGTTGGAGGGAAACGTGCGCCGCTCGGAGCGGAAGGAAAAACGCGACCAGATGGCCGCGCAATTATTGTTGCAGAGTTATCTTGATGCGCACTCGTCATTTTAAGTTGATCATCGCCTATGACGGCACCGGCTATGGCGGCTGGCAGGTGCAGCCGAACGCGGTCACGGTGCAGGAACTTATTGAGAAGGCGATGGAGAAGGTTCTCGGTTCCAAGTGCAGGGTTCACGGTTCGGGAAGAACGGACGCGGGCGTGCACGCGCGGGCGCAGGTGGCGAGTGTCGCACTCACCACCCACCACTCACCACTTACTATTCGCCGCGCGCTGAACGCGAACCTGCCGGGCGATATTCGCATCCTGCGCGTGCAGAAGGTGGACGCGCGCTTTCACGCGCGGTTCTCGGCCAAGCGCAAAGAGTATCGCTACCAGATTGACGGCGGCGCGGTGGCGGACCCGTTCTTGCGACAGTACGCGTGGCATCATCCGCGGCCGCTGGACGTGACCGCGATGCGGCGGGCGGCGCGGATGTTGAAGGGACGACGTGATTTCACGGCGTTGGCGGCAACATCGGACCTTTCGCCGGTGCGGACAATCTCGAAACTCACCATCACCCAGCGCGGGAACCTGCTGACGATCGCCGTGGCGGCGGACGGGTTCCTGTACAAGATGGTGCGCTCGATTGTCGGCGCGCTGGTGAAGGTCGGGGAAGGGCGGCTGACCGCGGAACAGCTCGGCGCGCTGGTGCGCGGCCGGAAACGGACGGCGTTGGTGGAAACCGCGCCGGCGCGCGGCCTGTTCCTGTGGCAGGCCTGGTACTGACGACGAAGGAACGCGGAATCACCGTTTGCGGTTTCGTTTCTTCACCACGTTCACTTTCAGCTTGCGGTCGTATTTCACTTCGCGCCGTGCCGCCGGTTTGCCTTCCTGGAGCGCGTTGATTTGGTCGCGCAAGATGGCGGCCTTCTCGAACTGGAGGTTCTCGGCGGCCTCGATCATCTCGGCCTCCAACTCGCGGACCAGTTCGGCGGTCTCGTAGCCTTCGCGCACGACCGACGCCTCGACTTCGCGCGCTTTCGTCAGCCCGGCAAGGCTGAGTTGCAACTCGCGTTTGACTGACTTCGGCGTGATGCCGTGCTCCTTGTTGTAGGCAAGCTGTTTTTCCCGGCGATACTCGGTCGTGGCGAGGAACTTCTTGATCGAGTCGGTCATCACGTCGGCGTACAGGACAACCTCGGCGTTGATGTGGCGCGCGGCCCGGCCCGCCGTCTGAATCAACGACGTGGCGCTGCGCAGGAACCCTTCCTTGTCGGCGTCAAGGATGGCGACGAGCGACACTTCCGGCAGGTCGAGTCCTTCACGGAGCAGGTTGATGCCGACGAGCACGTCAAAGTCGGCAGCGCGCAAACCGCGCAGGATCTCGACCCGCTCGATCGCGTCAATCTCGCTGTGGAGATATTTCACACGAATGCCGACGTCGCGCAGGTAATCAGCGAGGTCTTCAGCGGTGCGCTTGGTCAGCGTCGTCACGAGCACGCGCTCGCCCTTCTCGGTGCGTTGCCGGCATTGCTCGATGAGGTCGTCAATCTGGCCGGCAAGCGGTTTGAGGGTGACCGTCGGATCCACGAGGCCGGTCGGACGAATAATCTGCTCGGCCACGACGGCGCTCTTCTCCAACTCAAACGCGCCGGGCGTGGCCGACATGAAGATGCACTGGTTCACGAGGCTCTCGAACTCGGTGAAGTTCAGCGGACGGTTGTCGAGCGCGGATGGCAGGCGAAAACCGTGCTCGATCAGTGTGGTCTTGCGCGAACGGTCGCCGGCGTACATGCCGCCAATCTGGGAGACGGTGACGTGGGATTCGTCCACGATGAGGAGGAAATCTTTCGGGAAGAAATCGAGCAGACAGAACGGGCGTTCACCGGCAGCGCGTCCGCTGAGGTGGCGCGAGTAGTTCTCGATGCCGGCGCAGAAGCCCATTTCCTGGAGCATTTCCAAGTCGTACATCGTGCGGCTGTGAATGCGCTGGGCTTCGACGAGTTTGCCGCGCTGCTCGAACCACGCGACGCGCTCCGCGGCCTCGGCCGTGATGGCGTCCACGGCGTTGGCGATTTTGTGGTACGGCATGACCCAGTGCTTGGCGGGATAGATGGAAACGGCGCTGGTCGTTTCCTTCTTCTTGCCGGTCAGCGGATCGAAACGAGTAATGGCCGCGACACGGTCGCCGTCGAACTCGACGCGGAGCGCATCGTCAGTGTAGCTGGGGCAGACTTCGACCGTGCCGCCGCGGACGCGGAAGTTGCCGCGGGTGAACTCGTAGTCGTTGCGGTCGTACTGCATGTCCACGAGTTTGCGGAGCAGGTCGTCGCGCCCCATTTCCGTGCCGACGTTGACGAGCGCCATCATCTCGAAATAATCCTCCGGCGAACCGAGGCCGTAGATGCAGGAGACGCTGGCGACGACGACGGTGTCGCGGCGCGAGAGCAGCGAACTGGTGGTGGAGAGGCGGAGTTTCTCGATCTGCTCGTTGATGGAGGCGTCCTTCTCGATGTAGGTGTCGGTCTGCGGGATGTACGCTTCGGGCTGGTAGTAGTCGTAGTAGCTGACATAGTACTCGACGGCGTTGTGGGGAAAGAACTGCTTGAACTCGCTGAAAAGCTGGGCGGCGAGTGTTTTGTTGTGCGAGATGACGAGCGTCGGCCGGTCGAGCGCGGCGATGACGTTGGCCATTGTGAACGTCTTGCCGCTGCCGGTGACGCCGAGCAGCGTCTGGAAGCGATGGCCGGCGCGCAGCGACCCGGTCAGGGCGGCAATCGCCTGCGGCTGGTCGCCGCGCGGCTTGTACTTGGAAACAAGCTGAAAACTCATTCTCGCGCAGTGTACAGCCTTCCGGCTCTCGAATCCACACAACTCCCGTCATTTCCACGGTTTCCGTGGTTGCCCATCGCGCTCCCGCAGGGTATCAACGTATTGTGAAATCGCTGAAACTTGCGGCGTACAGTCTGGCCGGTTTGTTCATGGCGTTGGCCGTTGCGGCCGGCGTGCACGTCTATTCACGTCCGCATGGTTCCGCGGAAATGGCGCTCTTCGGCTGGAGGATTGGGTTGATGGTTCTCGCCATCGCGACGGCCGTCGTTTCGTTTCTCGCGCTCCGTCAATCCAAAGAAAAGTGGCTTTGGATTCCACTCGGCATCGGCTTGTTGCCCTTTGTGGGCATCATATTCTCGCCGCCCGTCTGTATGGTTGGCGGGATCGCGCTGGCCATCTGGCACTACAAAACTCGCCACCAGCCAGCGGCCGGGGCAACATTCATGCCGGTGTTGAAAGTGCTGGCGGTGCTGTTGCCGGCGGGGATGGCGACCGTGATGACGATCGTCGCCGCGAAAACGGACTTCCTGCAACACGATTTTGAAGGATACGGAACGATGGTGGCGTTCTTTGTTGGCGGTCCGATGGCATTCGCCACGGCGGTCGTTTCATTTGTGGCGCTGCAGCGGTCGCGGCAGAAACGGTTCTGGGTCCCGCTGGCCATCGGGTTGTTGCCGTTCGCGGGATTCGGCGGGCTGCTCTTGTTCGAGTTCCCCTGGTTGCTGTTGGTGTTGGCAGGGGTCGTTGTTGCCGGCTGGCTGTGCGCGCGGTATTGGAAACGCAGGCAGTCCCGGCAAACTGTGGTTCCCCAGCCACCACAGCCGCCTGTCACTCTGGCGCCCATGTTGCCAGTGACACGCGCAATCCCGGTGGCGCCGGCGTCGCCTCCTGTCCCTCCGCCGCGCCGGCGACCGTTGTTGAATCTGTTGGCGTTGGCGCTGCCGGTGTTGGCGGTTCCTGTTTGCTTCCTCCTCGGGTTTCTTGCAGAGAAATTCATGGACACAAGCGGTTTCAATGGCTGGGCAGCTTTGGCGTTGGCGATGACGCCCCTGATCCTTGCCATCCCGGTATCGTTGGTATTGGCGATTGTGTCTCTGTGCCGGCGCGAACGCTTTCTTGCGCTCAGCATTATCGACAGCTCAGCATTATCGAGTTGGTTTTATACGGTTTGATGGTATTGGGAATTACTTTCGCGCTGATCGCGTAGCAGTGTGCAAAGGAGGCTTCACTCTGTACACTCCGGAAGTAAGACCACCGAGATCAGGACGGCTGTGCTGACTTTGGACATTTGGCTTTTCTCGGGTCGCTGGGCGGCGTATTCTCACGGGCATGACACAGCTTTCTCGCCGTGATTTTCTGAAGGCCGCTGCTGGTGTTGCCGCCGTCGGGCTTGTGCCGCGGTCAGCGCAGGCGGCACAATCCAACGTCATCGTCGGCGCGCACCCGTGGGTTTATGCGGCCACCCAGCCGAAATACGACATCACACCCGTGCTGCCGCAAATCTTCGCCGACATGAGCTACGCCGGCATGGACGGCATCGAGTTGATGTCGAGCGCGCTGCTGCCCGATGACGCCGTCGAGCGGATCGGCGAGTTGTCACGGAAACACAAGCTTCCGGTCCTCGGCGCGTCGTTTGGCGGCGCGATGTGGGACCGCGCCAAGCATCAGGAGATTCTCGATGAAGCTGCGAAGGCAATTCCGCGGCTGGCGAAACTTGGCGGTCGCACGCTCGGCGCGTCCGTTGGCGCGGTGAAATGGGGCCAGAAAATCCTCAAAACGCCGGAACAACTCGACGCGCAGGCGGAGTTGCTCCGCAACATCATCGCGGTCTGCGAGAAGAACAAGGTCGTGTTGAATCTCCACAACCACACCTACGAGGTCGAGAACGACCTGCACGACCTCAAAGGCACGCTCGCGCGGATTCCCGATGCGAAACTTGGCCCCGACCTGAACTGGCTCGTTCGCGGCGGCGTGGATCCCGTCGCGTTTATTCGCCAATACGGCAGGCAGATTGTTTTTCTGCACCTGCGCGACCAGAAGAAGGACGGCAAGTGGTCCGAGTCGCTGGGCGAGGGTGACATGGATTACGCCGCCATCGCGACGGCGTTGCGCGAGATCAACTTCGCCGGCCACGCCGTCATTGAACTGGCCCATGAGCGCGGTTTCCAACTGGCGCGCCCGTTGCGCGAGAGCCTCAAGATGAGCCGCGAGTTCGTGCGGAAAGTGCTGGGCTACTGAGTTCGCCCTCGAACAAGCGGAACAACATGGGAACCAAGCCCGTCGCGTTTGCGTCGGCATCAGGCAAAGCGGCGGCGGCGTTTTCGTTTGCGGCCAAGACCGCCCATCCTTCGCCGTCGTTGCCAACGCGGCCATGCGAGCCTTTCACCAGTTCCGGCTTTGTGGCCGTGGCCGGGTGGAGCGAACAGAGCGTGCGCGGCCAGTCAAACCACAACTCGCACGGGTCGTAGCCGGGTTTGCGGTGGATGTCCACGCTGTGCGCGAAGTCGGGCGCTTTGTTCCAGTCGGCCCACCAGTAGTACGCAAACCATTTGTCGCGCGGCGCGACGGCCACCAGCTCGCCGGCGCGCGGGTGGGCGATGGTGGTAAATTCGACGTCACCCAGCGCGGCGCGAGCGGATTCGACGGCGCCGGGTTTGCAGTAGATGTGGGCGATCTGGTGGTCCACGACGGCAAAGGCGTCGCTCAACTCGAAATCCAGATACTCGCGCCCGTCAATCTCGCGCACGCGAAGAAGCCCGGCGTGGCGGAGCGCGCGATTCGGGTAGAGCGCGCCGGTGACGGGCGAAAGCGAATACTCAGAGCAGACAATCACCGCCGCTTCCTTGCCGAACTCGGCCAGCAGTCCGGCGACGACGGCGTCAATCTCGCGCAACGCCTGCGCCGGGTCGGGACCGAGTTTTTGCGAGGCGTAGTCAAGATGCGGCAGATAGACGAGCATCAGGTCCGGTTTGTGTCGTCGCCACGTCGCCTGCGCGGCGCGGGCGATCCAACGGCTCGACGCGATGCCGGCGAGCGGTCCCCAGTAGGACTGCAATTTGAAATTTGAAATGTCAGATTTCAGATCTTCATAATAGCCGGGCGGTTTGGAGTAGCACCACTGGATGAGTTTGTGGTGGGCATGGATCGGGCGCGGCGTGATGACAATCTCGGTATTGATGTGCATCGAATGTTGCCAGAACAGGACGGCCGTTTTCTTGCCGGGAAGCATGTCCCAAATCCGGGGGCGCTGGACGAGCGAGCCGGGTTGTTCCCAGAATTTCACTTCGCAGGTGTCGCGCTCGAACCAGCCGTTGCCGACGATGCCGTGCTCGGCGGGCGGTTTGCCGGTGAGCAAGGTGGCTTGAACGGAACAGGTGACAGCGGGAAAACTGGGGCGCATCGGCCGCCACGCAAACCCGGCAAGGCTCGGCATCCACCGCTGGTGATGCGGGGCGAGTCCGACAACGTTGAGGATGACGACGCGCTGGCTCATGTCATGGCGAGGATTCTACCCAACAACGCCGCCGGCACCAAGAGCGACAGCACGATGGCGGCGCCGGCCCAGTTGCCGGTGGCGGCGACGAGCGCGGCGTCGAGGACGATGATGCCGATCAGCAGCCATTTGACGAGCGGGCGCACTTTCGGTTGCGCTTCCTCGCGTCGGGCGATGAACGAGAGGATGATGACGTACGCGCCGAGAATCATCGGCGGCCATTGGACGACGACGTTCATGCCGAGCGTCATGTTGAATGCCCGGCAGAGGCCGAGGGTCCACGGCCATTTGCGGACGCCGTTGTACAACAGGATCAGCCCGGCGAGCGCGAGCGCCTTGACGTTCGGGGCGAGCGCGAGTCCGCCGAGCATCAACACCGCCGCCAGCGCCCACGCGAACGCGCGAGAGAGATCGCCGTGCGGCAAGGGGCGTTCGGGACGGTCCCGGCAATCGGCGGCGTAATCGAAGCAATCGTTGAACACGATGCCGGACGCGTAGAGACAGGCGGAGGCGCCGAGCGCCGGCCAGAGCGGGACGCTTTGCCCCGCGATGAACCAGCCCGCCAACGGGTCGGCCACGGCGGTGAAAAGATTCGGCAGCCGCAGCAATTGGGCGATGGCGCGCAGTTTCGACATGGCGCGCATTAGAGCAAATCAGCCTTGTGCAGGAAAGGTTTTTCCATATCCTGTCGGCCATGCTTCTGGAATCATTTGAAGGCGGTCCGGTCGACACCATCGGTTATTTGCTCGCGGACCGGCGCGGCGGCACGGCGGTGGTCATTGACGCGCCGCTGGCCACGGCGTCGGCAATCGTCGAACAGGCGCGCCGCTGGGAAACGCGGATCGCGCATCTGTTGATCACGCACCCGCATTGGGACCATTTCCTCGACAACGCGGAATTGCTGCGATTATCGGGCGCCACGCTCGGCCTGCACCGCGAGGGTCTTTCCATGCTGGAGTTGCCGCAGTTGCGGATGTTCGGGCTGGACGAGGAAATGCCGGGCTGCAAGGCGGATTTCTTTCTGGAGGAAGGCAAGCCGATGTTGGTTGGCGATTTGACATTGGAGATTCTGCACTGTCCGGGACATTGTCCGGGCAGCGTCGCGTTGTTTGAGCCGAGTGAAAAGCTCCTGTTCACCGGTGACGTCCTCTTTGCCGGGTCGGTGGGGCGGGCGGATTTGCCGGGCGGCGACATGGAGACGTTGTTGCGTTCGATCCGTGAGAAATTGTTGCCGTTGGGTGATGAGGTGCGGGTGTTGGCGGGTCATGGATCCGAGACGACACTCGGCGAGGAGCGCCGTCGGAACCCGTTCCTGGTGGGGCGAGAGCGATTTTGGCCTTGAAAATCAGGGGTTGCAAAGCAATCGGGCTTTTGGTAGAAGTTACACCAAGCCAACAAACCAACCCAAAACAAGGAGGAGATCATGGCTAAAATGACGAAGTCGGCGATCCTCAGTACGATCGCGGCGAAGACAGGCGTAAGCAAGAAACAGGCAGGCGCGGTGGTGGATGCGCTCGTCGCGCTCGCCTACAAGGAAGCGAAGAACACGTTCACCGTTCCCGGCTTGGGCAAACTCGTGTTGTCCAGCCGCCCGACGCGCCAAATGGTGATGCGCTTCGGCCCCATGGCCGGCCAGACCATTACGGTTCCGGCGAAGAAGGTGTTGAAGTTCCGCGTCGCCAAAGCGGCGAAGGACGCCATCCTCAAGAAGTAACGCTGTTTTCGCGGCACGTCCGCGAATCTGAAGAACGGCCCCGTTTGATGCGGGGCCGTTCTTTTTTTTATCGTGCCGGGTCGGGCGAAGTCGTGGTCACTGTCTTCTTCGTAAACGCCGTGATGTCGCGGATGCCGGCGAGGCGCGCGGCGTCCACGATCCCGACAATCGTGCCGTAGCTGGCACCCTTGTCGGCGGACAACTCCAGCAGCGTGCGCGGGTCTTTGGTCTTCGCGGCCTTCAGTGTTTTCTCCAGTGTTTCCAGCGAGACGAGGTTTTGGTCGAGAAACACCTGGTTATCGGGAGCAACTGTGATGCGCAACTTCGGAATCTCGGTCTTGCCGACCTGCTCGGCGGTGCGCGCTTCCGGCAACGTGAGCTTCACCGCGGTCGGTTCCTTCTGGGCGATGCGGAACGTTGTCGAGGCGATGAAGAAAATCAGCAGATTCAGCAAAATGTCCACCAGATTGATCATCCGGATGGAAGGCGTCCGGTGGCGTTGGGACATTTCAATCAGTCGCATGGCGTCCTAGCGGTAAAGCCGGCCGAGCAGTTCGTTGGTGTAACGCTCCATTTCCAGCACCAGCAACTCAATGCGCCGGCGCAGGTACATGTAAGCAACCAGCGCGGGAATCGCCACGACCAGCCCGGCGACCGTCGCGATGAGCGCCTCGAAAATGCCGCGCGAAATCTGCGCCGGCTCGCCGAGTCCGTGCTGGGCCACGTCCACGAAGAGTTTCACCATGCCGCTGCAGGTGCCGAGCAGGCCGAGCAACGGGCTGATCTCGGCCACGATGGAAAGCGTCGTCAGCCCGCGCTCCATCCGCCCGACGATCTGGCGGGCGATGGATTGGACCGCCTCGACGTTTTCGTGCTTGGCCATCGCAGAGTGCGCGAAGATGGCGCGGATCAACTCGCCGAGCACCGTGGCGTCTTTCGCGCTGAGCGCCTTGAGTTGTTCGTGATCTGCGCCCGTGGCCGGCATCTTGTCAATGACCTGCTCCAGCGACGGCGCGATGATGCGGGAGCGGCGCAACATCCAGATTCGTTCGAGGATGATCGCCAAACCGACCACCGAGCACAGAAACAGCGGGTACATTGCCACGCCGCCTTGATGAAACCATTCAGGTACCATGTTGTTCTCCTAGTAGTAAAAAGTGAAATCCACGTCGCGCGGTTCATTGCCGAGGTACGCCCGCAATTGCTCCGGCCACGGCGCGAACGGAGCGGACTCTACAATAGCCTTCTGGCAAAACAACGCCAAAATCTCCCCGGCTGTCGTCGCCTTCACCTCCGCATTGGTCACGCTGCCGTCGGGGAGCAACTGGAAATGAATCGTCACCTCGCCCGCGCGCTCGTACAAAGCGTTCTTCTCGATGAGCGCGTACCAACGGCTTTGCACGGCCCGCACAATCGCCTTGTCGTACGCGCCAAACGGACTTTCCGCCACATTGAACGCCGGAATGCCAAGACGTGTGACGCCGACCGACGTCAGGCGCGATTTGCGCGCAGCAATCTCGCGTTCCGATCCGCTGCCCGCGCTTCCCGTGCCGCCGGCCGGTGACGACGGCGGACTCGGTGGAACGGGCGGCGGTTGTGGCAACGAAAGCTCAGGCTTCGCCGGCGGCGTTTCCGGCTGTGGCGGTTCCGGTGGCGGCATCGGCACCGTTTTCGGCGTTGGCGGCGGCGTTAACATCGCCAGTTTCGTTTCCGGCTGCGTCTTCAATCCTTCCTCCGGAACCGGTTTCGGTTTTTCCAGCGCGCCTTTTCGTTCCGTGCCTTCCTTGAGGCCTTTGTTTTCCCCTAGCGATTTCACTTCAGGTTTTGCTTCTTGCGGAGGACGACGCGGCAAATCCAACGGCTTCAACAACGGCGCCGACGCAGCCGGTTTGGACGGCGCGAGCATCGCATGGGCCGGCGCCGGTGATGGCGGCGACGGCGGCGTTGGCCGGCTCGGCGGCAATGGCACGCCCGGCGGCGTTCGTCTTGGTGTCACGTCTTCCGTGCTCAACATCCGCGTGTCCTTGCCGTCGAGGTAAGGCATTTCACCGGTTTTGGCGGTCGGGTTTTGCAGGTTGGCGGCAACGGTGGAACGGTCGGAATAAAAATCGGTTTCCTTCGGCTTCTCGCCGGTGACCTGGTTGCTGTCGGTTTCGATGAACTGTTTCGGGCGGGCCGGCGGCGCGGGCGCCGGGACGGAAAGCGGTGGCGTTTCTTTTTCCTCGACGAACGTGATGACCGGCTCGATTGGCTCGGTTGTCTTTGCCTGTGCGACCACGACCGGTTTCGGCGCGGGCGTGAGCGCCTTCACGATGCTGCCCACCACCGGGACGCGCACGAGCATGGCGCGCTGCTCCCAACCGCTGAGCAAAGCGACGTGCAGGGCCAGCGACACCAGTACAGCCGTTTCAAATTGGACGTTCTCTCGTGACATCAACAAGCACATCATACCAAAATCCGTTGCCGCATCAACGACCGTCGCGCGAGTCACACCATTATTTCGCTGCGTCGCCCGTCCGGTGTTGTGTAATAGCTGTTACACAACACCCGACGGCACAACTGTACCCGTCGAAATGCCGCGGGCAGCGCGCATTCATCGGAAACACACGGCGATTTCCCGATACAGTTCGCTGCGCGTCTGCCAAGCGGTTTCTCCCCGGTATCGTTTGGGCCACAGGGCGCGCGGCAACAAGGGATCGAGCGAGAGGGCGTGTTGCCATGCGATTCGTTCGCGGCGCAGCCACGCGCCCAGTTCAGCAGGCGATGCCGCAAAATGTTTTCTCTCGGCATCCGACAGGGTGGCGGTGGACAGATACGCCTCTTGGCGGCGATTGATTTCCTCGAAATCCCAGGCGCCGCGCACAATCGCGTCGTCCGAATACCCCGCGCCGCAACGCGCTTCCATGATGATCAGCGACTCGACGTCATCTCGAAAATCGCGCAACGCCTCCGACAACTCGTCCACAGGATCGGGACAGACCCAGACGCTTTGTTGCAGGTACCCGAATCCTTTTTGTCGCAGCCAACGCCACAAGCGTATCCGTGCCCGTCGTTGGTGTTGCGGCAGGTCGAAGAGCAACTGACGCCACTGGCCGTCCCACCGTCGGTTCCAGCGCGCCGTCACGTCCTTGCCGCCGAGCGCGGCCAACATGCCCTGTTCGGTCAACGCGCACACCATCCGACCGGCGCGTTTTTCGCGGCGGACGAGTTCGCGCCGCTGCATATCGGCAAGCCGCCGGTGCAACCCGTGCCGTCGTTCCCAAGCCTCGAATGTGTCATTGCGCATTACCCACGGGCCTCTGCCCCATTGCTCCGCGCCCCACAACGCGGCAAGCAGCCAGTCTTCCATGACAGATTTTGCGCTCATTGGTTTCCTCCGTACGTCGGGTGTTGTGTAACAGCTATTACACAACACCCGACGGGATCGCAACGCAAAACAGAACGCGCAAACGGTAAGTGCAAACCAACACTGCAAAGGATAAGCACAGGAATAAGGGGACTACAACGAAGGTCACAATGGCCCCGAACAAACATTACGCGGCGGGTTGCGATGTGCGCAATTTCGGATCGAGTGCGTCGCGCAATGCATCGCCAAACAAGTTCAAGGCGAGCACGAGGAAAAACATCGCGGCGGTCGTGCCGGCCAGTTCCCACCAGTTGCCGAGCCAGAGGCGTTGTTTGGCGTCGTTGATGATCGCGCCCCAGCTCGGTTCGTTGGCGATGCCGACGCCGAGGAAACTGAGGACCACCTCGGTGAGGATGAGGCCGGGGAAACGGAGCGAGAAATTGATGATGACAATGTGGAAGACGTTCGGCGCGATGTGCCGGAACAT
This sequence comes from Verrucomicrobiota bacterium, assembly GCA_016871575.1. Lineage (GTDB taxonomy): Bacteria > Verrucomicrobiota > Verrucomicrobiia > Palsa-1439 > Palsa-1439 > CAIKAP01. The sequence continues at coordinate 23,377 of VHCW01000011.1, read as the reverse complement.
GATGCCGAGAGGGCTGACGCCGAGGGCGCGCGCCGCAAGCACGTATTGGCGGTCGCGGTGTTTGAGGTACTCGCCGCGGATCAGACGGCAGAGGCCGACCCAGCCGGTGAATCCCATCGCCACGCAGACCGAGAGCAGGCCGCTGTCAATGTAACGGGTCAACGTTTGCATGGCGACGCTGCGTTCCACCACGCCGTGGACGACGTAGGCAATGCCGATGATGAGCAGGATGTCCGGGATGCTGCCGACCACGCTGAAAACGTATGTGATGACGGAGTCGGTTTTTCTCCCGAAATATCCGGCGAACGCGCCGAGGATGAAACCAATGGGAATGACGATGATCGAGGTCAGGAGGCCGATCTCGAAAGCGATGCGCGTGCCTTGGGCGACGAGCAACAGGTTGTCTTTTCCGGCGTAATTGGTGCCGAGCCAGTGACCCCAGCTTGGCGGTTCGTTGCGGATTTCGTAGCGGGCGATTTTGTAGGCCGGTGTCGTGTCGGCAATGCGCGCGCTCCAGAACACGCCCTCGGCGTAGAACCAGACCAACACATAGACCGCGAGGATGCCCAGACAAACCATCGCGAGCCGGTTCCGCCGCAACTGCCGCCAGGCGATGGCCCACAAGGTTTCCGGTTTGATGTCGGTCTTGTTCATTTCAACCGGATCCTCGGGTCCGCCACGGCGTAGGCGATATCGGTGAGTGTGTTGGCCAGCACGAACAGGATGGAGCCAAGAAAAGTTTCCGCGTAGATCACGTCCTCGTCGCCATTGGGAATCGCCATCACCAGCATCCGTCCCAGGCCGGGAATGCCGAAGAAACTTTCCAGCAACAACGAGCCGGTGTACAGGAACGGCAGCGCGATGATGACGTTGGTGAGGATCGGGATCAGCGCGTTGCGCAATACGTGGCTGAAGAGAATCCGTTGCGGCGACACGCCCTTGGCGCGCGCCGTGCGGACGTAGTCCTGATACATTTCATCGAGCACGATGGTGCGATAGAACCGCACGCTGCCGCCGACTCCGGCGATGACGCCGATCAGCACCGGCAAAACGAGATAGTACGGGTTTTCAAAACCCCACACCGGGAACAACCCCCATTCACCGGCCAGCCAGTATTGGGCGACCATGATATAGACGAGCGAACTGACGCTCATGCCCATGACGGCGAGCACCACGAGCGAGCGATCCACCCAAGTATTCCGGTAATACGCCGCCAGCAACGCCAGCGCCACCGCCAGCAGCAGGTTCAGCGAAAACAACGGCAGCGTCACGCACAACGACGGCCAGATGCCTTTCCGCAGGATGTCGCTGACTTTTTCCTTCGTCGTGATGGACTCGCCGAAATCGCCGCGCAACAGCCGTCCGAGCAGCCGGGGAAACTGCGCGTCGAGAAGTTGGCTCGGAAAATCCTGGAGATTGACGAAGTACGGTTTGTCGTAGCCGCGGTCCCTGGTGATCTGGGCGATTTTTTCCGGCGTGGCGTTTTTCCCGGCGATGCGATAGGCCGGGTTGCCGCCGATGACCCGGAACAACAGGAACGTCAGCATCAACACGCCGAGCATGATCGGAACCACAGAAAGCAACCGGCGTATGAGGTAGGCAGTCATGGCGTCAGTGGGGCAGCACCTTGTAGTATTTCGCGCCGGCGTACGAGAACGGGTGGCGCTTGTAGTTCTGGAACCACGGCTGATAAAGCCCGTAGGTCAGCGGGTACGTCATCAACGCCCACGGGCAATCCGCCAGCACGATGTCCACCATCTGCTCGTACAGCGCCGTGCGCTCCGGCGAATCGGGCATCACGGAAATGCGTTTGTACAGCGCGTCAAATTCGGGATTCTCGTAGTTGGTGGCGTTGACGCCGGGGCATTTGTTCGGGCCGTAGAACAGTTTCAGGAAATTTTCCGCGTCCGGATAATCGCCGACCCAGCCGGCGTACGCGATTTGGTAGTGGCCTTCCTGTTTGCGGCGCAGGTACTCGGCAAAACTCAACTGCTGGACGACCAGGTCCACGCCAATGGCACGCAGGTGGTCCGTAAAAAATTCCCCCATCTGCCGCGCGTCGGTGCTGCCCGCACCGGCCATCATCAGGGTCAGCCGCAGCGGCCGGTTGTTTTTGTCGCGCCCGCCGGCGTAGCCGGCCTCGGCGATGAGTTGTTTGGCGCGGTCGAGGTTGTAGCGATACGGGTACGGTTTGTCGGTGTGGCCGCCGATGCCGGGCGGAATCGGCGAGTGGGCCGGCGTGTAGCGGTTGTTGTAGATGACCTCGCACAGTTTCGGCACGTCAATCGCGCAGGCAAACGCCTGCCGCAGTTGCGGGTTCTGGCCGCCGACCGCGGGGTCTTTCATGTTGAAGGCGATGTACAAGATGGTTGGTTCGGGCGTCTTGTAGAGGCGGATGCCGCGTTGTTTCAATTCGTCGCTCAAGCCGAGGTCGGGCGCGATGGCTTTTTGGAAGTAATCCTTGTTCAACCCCGCGGCGGCAATCTGCCCGGACAAGAACATCTGCCAGAAAGTGTAGTACTCGCTCACGTCGTACTCGATGATCCGGTCCACGATGGGCAACGGTTTCCCGGCGTCCTCAAGCAGTCCCGCCTCGCGGTCGCCGGGCGCGCCCACGTCGGGGTATTGCTGTCCGCTGAAGAACGGGTTGCGGTCGTACTCGATGCGGTAGCGGCGGCGCCATGATTTCAGGCGGAACGGCCCGGTGCCGACGGGATGGGACCGAAAATCTTGTTTGTAAAATTCGACAGCCTCGCGCGGCACGACGAACGTAAAGGACATGGTCAACGTCCAGAGCAGTTGCGGATAGGGATGGGCGAGCTTGATTTGGAGCGTGTGATCATCCACGGCGATGAAGCCGGGGACGGGCGCTTGGAAATTGCCTTTGTCAGCCCATTCCTTCGCGCCAAGGACGTGATGAATGAAAATCCAATCGCCGTCCGATGAAATCTGCGGGTCAATCAGCCGTTTGAACGAATAGATGAAATCGTGCGCCGTCACGTCACGTCCCTTGCCGCCGGGGAAACACTTGTCATCAGGAAACCGAACGCCTTTGCGCAACCGGAACGTGTAGGTCAATCCATCGTCGGACACCTCCGGCAACGCTTCCGCGAGGCGCGGGATGACCTTGTACGGGCGCTCTAAGTAGGAGTATTCCAGCAATCCTTCATACACCCGGCAGATTTCCTCGGCGGTCGAAACGTCACCGCTGTCAACGGGATCGAAGCCGCGAAAATCGCCGCCGATCAAGTGGAGCGTCCGGTCTTGGCTTTCCTGTTTCGGGGCGCAACCCGCCAGCGCGAAAAACAACAAGCTTCCCGCCGCCGCAATCCGGGTCAACAGGCCGACGGAGAGCATCCATGCCTCCGAATGTTGGTCAATTCACCGGCGCAGGCGCCGGAGCCTGTTCCGTTGTCGTCCCGGGAATCGCCGGGGCAGCGCCGCCCGGCACCGCCGGCGCGGTCTGCTGCAACTTGTTGAGCAGCGACGGCGCCTGTGTTTGGCCGCTGCGACGCGAATGTAGGACAGCCAGTGTCAACGTTGTCGCCAACAAAATGCACGCGCAGTAGATCGTCATCCGGACCAGCGGCGTGATCGAGCCGCCGAACACCGTCTCGGTCATCTGCCCGCCAAATGCCGCCCCGACGCCTTGGTCGGAAGACTTTTGCATCAGGACCAGCACCACCAACACGGCCGCGATGATCACGTGAATCGTCGTCAATATCCAAATCAATATGTTCATGATTGTACTCCTGCCTTCACAATGACGGCAAACCCGTCCGCTTTCAAGCTCGCTCCGCCGACCAGCGCGCCGTCAATGTCGGGCTGACCGAGCAATTCCTTTGCATTGTCCGGCTTCACGCTGCCGCCGTACTGGATGCGCACGCGCGCCGCCGTGTCGGCATCGAACAACGAGCCGATCAGCTTGCGGATGAACGCGTGAACATCCTGCGCCTGTTGCGGCGTGGCCGTTTTGCCGGTGCCGATGGCCCAGACCGGTTCGTAGGCAATCACCGTTTCGAGCATCTCGTTCTTGCTCAACCCGGCGAGGCCGCCGGTAATGTGCGCGCGAACAACCTGCTCGGTCCGGTTCGCCTCGCGCTCCTTCAACGTCTCACCCACGCACACAATCGGGCGCAGCCCGTTGGCCAGCGCCGCTTTCGCGCGCTTGTTCACGCCCGCGTCGGTCTCGCCGAAAAACTGTCGTCGCTCGCTGTGGCCGATGACAACGTAACGGACGCCGAGTTCCTTGAGCATCGGCGCTGAGATTTCGCCCGTAAAAGCGCCTTCCTTTTCCCAGTGGACGTTCTGCGCCGCCAGTTGGACATTCGAGCCGTCCAACACCGGCTGGACGGCTGCCAGCGCGGTGAACGGCGGGCAAACGACGATTTCAACAGATTCGACGCCGGCGACTTCGGCCTTGAGGGCGTTGACGAGCGCGACGGCTTCCGCCGCCGTCTTGTACATCTTCCAGTTGCCGGCAATGATGGGTTTTCGGTTCGGATTCATGCAGGCGGGTAGTGTCCAGATTTACGGCCAACAGTCAATACTTCTGTGCGATTTCTCCGCGATGCCGGCAAGCGCCCGTTGGGGGAGGATTATTTTCGTGCCTTTCGTGTCGTTCGTGATTAGAAATCCACCATGCCATTATCCATTCGCGATCATTGTGTTTTTGACCAGCTTTCGCTCGGTGAAATCATGTTGCGGCTCGATCCCGGCGAGGGGCGCATCCGCACCACGCGCCATTTCTCAGCCTGGGAAGGCGGCGGCGAGTACAACGTCGCGCGCGGCCTGCGGAAATGTTTCGGATTGAAAACAGCCGTCTGCACGGCATTCGTGGACAACGAAGTCGGCCATCTGATCGAGGACTTTATCCTGCAGGGCGGCGTCGCCACCGATTTCATCCTTTGGCGGCCTGACGACGGCATCGGACGGACCATCCGCAACGGGTTGAACTTCACCGAACGCGGATTCGGCGTGCGCGGCGCGGTGGGCGTCTCCGACCGGGGCAACTCGGCCGCGAGCCAGCTCAAGCCCGGCGATTTCAACTGGAACAACATCTTCGGCAAGCTCGGCGTGCGCTGGTTCCATACCGGCGGCATCTTCGCGGCATTGAGTGAAACGACCGCTGCGCTCGCCATCGAGGCCGTCAAGGCCGCCGCCAAACACTGCGCCATCGTCAGCTACGACCTGAACTACCGGCCCAGCCTCTGGAAAAGCATCGGCGGCCAGGCGAAGGCGCGCGAGGTCAACCGCGAAATTGCCAGGCACGTGGACGTGATGATTGGCAATGAGGAGGACTTCAGCGCGTGCCTCGGTTTTGAGGCGGATTTTACGAAGATCAAGACCGACGTGTTCAAAAAGATGATCGCGACGGCGGTGGCTGAGTATCAGAATTTCAAAGTCGTCGCCACCACGTTACGCGGTGTCATCAGCGCCACCAGAAACGATTGGAGCGCGATTTGCTGGCACGACGGCAAGTTCTACGAGAGCCGCAAGTATCCCGGTCTCGAAATCCTCGACCGCGTGGGCGGCGGCGACAGTTTCGCCAGCGGATTGATCTACGGTTTCCTGAAGACCGGCGACCCGCAGAAAGCGGTGGACTACGGGGCCGCGCACGGCGCGCTGGCCATGACCACGCCCGGCGACACCTCGATGGCCACGCTCAAGGAAGTTGAAAAACTCATGGCCGGCGGCAGCGCCCGCGTCCAACGCTGAGAACGTATTTGAAAACTCGCCGTGGATACCTCTTGGGATGGGTACGTTTGTAGTAACGCACGCAGTCCCATGCCGTTTCGGGACGGAGTGCGGATTGTTTGGCCGGAACGATCTCCCGCAACGCCACTTCGCTTCGCTACGTGGCTCACTACGAACTACCCTTTGAATGGGGTTCGCGGTCGCCTCAACACAGGCGCGGTAAGACCTTTTCAGTCTTGAGTTATATCAGCGGATTTCATGCTCTTTTCGCGGTTAAGCGTAATAGCAATACAAGAACGCTAAGCGGAATGCGGTAAGGTAACTGTTGGGAGGAAATAGACGTGTTCGGATGGATAGCACTGATAGCTTTTTGGACGGTGGCTATTCGCCTCTGGGTTGTGGATGGACCGAAGACGCCATTGATCTTCATTGCGCTCTGGATCATTGGCTTGCTTGCGTTCCCTCGCTTCGGCTGGCCCAGTTACGCCTTCATGAGTTATCAAGCGGGTCTGGCTGCCATACTGTTGATCATTGAGCGGTACAAATCGGCCATGCCATGAGAAACCGGAAAGAAGAGGACTCCCAACACGCCATCGCAGGATATGCCTCGCAAGCTCGGCAATCCTGAACGGCAACGTTCATGAACGCAGCAACATCTTCTCAACCTGCTTCAAGGGCAGGCAGTTTACGACATCGGCTTTCGTCAGCCAGCCTTTGCGGGCGATGCCGACGCCCAGCGCGAGCGATTGGTAGTCGTCAATGTTGTGGGCGTCGGGATTGATGGCGCACTTGACGCCGAGTTCCTTCGCACGTTTCCAGAGCCGCCAGTCCATGTCGAGCCGGTACGGATGCGCGTTCAGTTCGATGATTTTGCCGTACCGCGCCGCCGCCTCGATCACGTCGCTCATGTTGACGGCGTAACCTTCCCGCTCCAGCAACAACCGGCCCGTCGGGTGCGCCAGCATCGTGACCTGCGGATGCGCCAGCGCCTTGCAGATGCGCGCGGTTTGTTGCTCTGCCGGAAGGTTGAAACTGGTGTGAACAGCGGCAATGATGAAGTCACAGACTGCCAGCGTGTCGTCGTCGAAATCGAGCGAGCCGTCGGGAAGGATGTCCACCTCGGAGCCGAAGAAAATACGAAAATCTTGCTTGGAGTTGAGCCTTCTTATTTCCTCAGCCTGCTGGCGGAGGCGTTTTTCGTCGAGGCCATTGGCTTGGCGCTGGCCTTTGCTGTGGTCGGCGATGCCGATGTACTCCAAGCCGAGATCGAGCGCGGCCTGTGCCATCGCCTCGATGGTCTCGATGCCGTCGCTCCACGTCGAGTGAACATGGAACGCCCCCCGGAGATTTTCCTTTTCGATCAGCTTCGGCAGGAGACCTTTCTCGGCCGCCTCGATCTCACCCATGTCCTCGCGCAGTTCCGGCTCGATGTAGTCGAGATCGAGCGCGGCGTACAAGTCCTGTTCGGTCTTGCACTTGATGCTGCTTCCAAGCTCCTTCGCACTTTGCCGCCCTCGCCCCTCGGCGTCTCGCAGACTCGGCTTCTCCTTTTCGGCTGCCGGCGAGAAGCCATACTCGTTCAGCGACAGGTTTTTCAGGCGCAACGCCCGCGCCCGCATCGCGATGTTGTGCTCCTTGCTGCCGGTGAAATAGTTCAGCGCAAACGCAAACTGGTCGTCGTTCACCACACGCAGGTCGGCCTGAATGCCGCCCTTGAGGACGACACTCGCTTTCGTCTCGCCTTGCGCCGACACGCTGATCACGCCGGGCGTGGCCACGAACGCTGCAATGATGCCGGGCGCATCCTTCGGCTTGGCGCTCACGAGAAAATCCGCGTCGCCAATGGTCTCGCGGCAGCGACGCAGGCTGCCGGCGACGCTGGCGCGGCTGACGCCCTCGAGCGCGCGCAACGCTTCCAGCACGCCCTCGGCGGCGGCGCGCACCTTGTGGATGTGATGGCGCGCGGCGAATTTGCGGACAAGCTCGATGCCCTCGATGATTTTCTGCTGCGATTTCTCGCCGAACCCGTCGAGCGCCGCGACCTTGCCGGCGCGGCAGGCCGCTTCGAGTTTCCCGATGGAATCCACCTTCAGTTTGTCGAACACGATCTTTGCGCGTTTCGGGCCGAAACCGGGGATGCGCAGCATGTCGAGCAGCCCCTTCGGCAGCGATGCTTTCAACTGCTCGTAAAACTCCAGCCGGTTGGTCGTCACCATCTCGGTGATCTTCGCGGCGAGGTCGTTGCCAATGCCTTTGATATCGGTCAGGCGTTGTTCGTCCACGAGGTACTGAAGGTCTTCCTGCAAGCTCTCGACGATCCGGGCGGCGTTGTAGTAGGCGCGAATGCGAAACGGATTCTCGCCCTTCAACTCCAGCAACTGCCCGATCTCATTGAAGATTTCGGCGATTTCTTTCTTGTCCATTGGCCTACTTTCGCACTTGGAGCGTGGACGTCACGTCGCGGACGCCCTCCGTCTCCAACGCAAGGGACATCGCTTTCGAAATGTGTGCGTGGTCCGTCACGGCCCCCGCCAGCGTGACGCGCCCGTCGGTGGTGTTGACCGAAATGCTCAAGGCCGAAAGACTGCCGTCAGCGGCCAGTTTCGCCTTGATGCGGGCCGTGACGGCGGCGTCGCTGGCCACGTGCGCGGCGCGTTCGCCCCAGTCCAAGGCAGAGCGCCGCATGACCTTGCCGGTGCGCGCCAACTCGGTTTTGATCTCCGGCGTTGTCAGGTGCCACGCCGTCAACTTGGCATCAACCGTTTCGACGGTCTGCTGCACCTTGGCTGCCGCTTTGTTCTGCGCCTGGCGAATTCCGGGTTGGCTGCGTCCGACGGCAAAATACCAGACGGTGGCGAGGGTCAGGACGATTCCCAACAGCAATCCGATGAAGAATTCTTTCATGATCAGGACACAGCTTATGGCGGAAGGCGGCGCAGGTAAAGATTCTTGTTGCAGCGGAAGGTTTCTGACAGGATGCCTCCCGTTCGATGAGCACGACACCGACCACTGACGCCGAACTGGTCCGCCACGCGCAAGCCGGCGACCTGCCGGCGTTTGACGAACTCGTCAGCCGCCACGAGCGTCGCGTCTATACGCTCGCCCGCCGCATCGTGGCGCAGGAACAGGACGCCGAGGACGTGACGCAGCAGGCGTTCCTGAGCGCGTTGGAAAACCTCGACAGTTTCCGTGGCGAAGCGAGCTTCGCCACGTGGCTCTCACGGATCGCGACGCACGCCGCGCTGAAAGTGATTCGCAAACGCAAGGGGCTGCCGATGGAATCGCTCGACGAAATCGCGCTTCCGCATCCCGAGTTCATCGCCACGTGGAAGGAATCGCCGGTCCATCTTGCCGAGCGACGCGAGACGGCCCATCTGATTGACGCCGCCCTGGCCGAGTTGGACGAGAAACACCGCCTGGTGTTCCTCTTGCGCGACGTGGAAGGGCTTTCGGTGAAGGAAACGGCGGACGCCCTGGCGTTGAGCGAAGCGAACGTGAAGGTCCGGCTGCTCCGCGCCCGGCTCGAATTGCGGGAGAAACTCACCCGCGCTTTCGGCGACGAATCCAGCCGTCTTCAACCTCACTCGCATTCCTAGCGCAGGGGCAACGGAATTGGCTTCCTCTTCAACTGAGGCGATAAACAATGCGGGCTTTCTCCAAGTCGTAGGGTGTCATTTCCATTTTGACGCGGTCGCCGACACTGAGGCGGATGAAGCGTTTGCGCATCTTGCCGGAGATGTGGGCCAGAACCTGGTGGTTGTTTGCGTTCATCGCCACGTGAAACATCGTGCCGGGCAGCACCTTGGTGATGGTCCCTTCGACATTGATGACTTGATCCATCCGACAATCCTTTTGTTGCATTCCTGTCGGTGTTGCTTCAGGCGTCAAAGGACAGGCTTTGAACCCGGATAAAAGCGCTGGCCTCAACCATGCGCGGGATGCACACCCTACGCGCAATCCCTGAAATAGCGAATTGTTTCGCGATCTATTTCGCTGGTGCCGTCCGCTGAGTCAGCGACACCGCAAACGGTGAAACCTTCCTCGTGGATGGACCACGGACGGGGCCATTGTAATTAAGGCATACATTGATGCGCGCTTATGGTAGATTGGCCACATCAACTCATGGCAATCATCCATCACAAACCATCCGGAGCGCGGGCCGAATACCAAGAACAACAACGACTGCGGGTCCAGGAGGCTCCCAGCCTTGCGGATCAGTTCCCGCAACTGAAATCTCTCACCGTTAAACTCGAATATCACGATTCTGAAAATCGTGAAAAACGCAACCGGCTCAAGTACATGGTCAACCTCGATAATGTGAAGTCGGTGTTTCGATTCAAGTGTCCCAACAGCGGTTGTATTGCCGGGGACTTCGATTTGACCAAGAAAGTGGCGGAAGCCGTTGCCAGGCATCTCACCAATGTGACGGGGGAAATGGATTGCAAGGGGAGGACGACCAACCGGGAACGCTGCTGTAACGTGCTGTACTACACGCTCCAGCTTGGTTATCACCGGATGAAGACCTGAGCGGGAAGTTCCTGTGTCGGGAAGTTCCTGTTGCTATTCAATGGAAACAGGCTATGGTGCAGCCGCTCGCAGATAGAAGCAGTTGCAGTGAGATTGGTAGATTATCAGGCGATTTTTATGCTCGGTGATGATCCTAAACTCGAATCTTTTGAGAACAGTCACTGAGACCTCCTAACAGCAGCAGAAAGAACAAACCAAATGGCCACCAGGCTATTCGCAGGAAACCCGTTCCTTTCCAACAGTTCGACGCAACCCGGTCAATAGAAAGATTCAACCATGTTTCGTTTGAAAGCAGGCCCCCGTTTTGAATATCGAGCGAAAGAAAAGCAGCGGGTCAAGGATTCGCCCCTTCTGGCGGAGAAGTTCCGGCAGTTGAAGTCGCTGACACTGGATCTTGCCTACTACGACGCCACGCGCGCCACCAAGCATGCCCAAATCAAGTACGTGCCCAACCTCAACACCGCCAAAGCTGTCTTCCTCGTTGATTGTCCCAACCACGAATGTATTGGCGGCGATTTCGAGCTGACCGGGGAAATTGCCGGGGCGATTGCCAAACATCGGGCCAGCGCAAGTGGCGAATTGATCTGCCAAGGTTGGCTGAGCAAAACCACGATCAACACAGTCCCTTGCCACAATGTCCTCCATTACAAGCTCAGCTTCGATTACCAGTCCAACAACGGACAATAATCGCGGTTTGACGGCAGCCTCTCGGAACGTGGCGGTTGATCCGGACATCCGCTCCGCGTTTGAGAAACATTTCGCTTGTGAAAGCTGCGAAATCAGCGTTCACTGCGCGCGGTGAACCTGTTGCTCGCAGATGCGCATGCCCCGAATTGCCACCGGCCACTTCCGGAGGAATGGGGCGGAACCCAACACACGGGAACACGGACGAAGGCGTGAAAACGTTCCCGGTGATCGCGTTGGTCGTCCTGTTGTCAGCGGTTCACAAAGCGGATTCGTCCACAGCCACTGCCGACGGTTACCGGGGAATCTGGTACGGGCTTAAGGAGTACGGGGGCGGATACGCGTTCTTCCCGTCCCAACATTCGCCGTTTGCGATTCACTGCCCCAAGGTCAACAAAACGTTCTTCGTCTATGGCGGCACTGTCGCGGGCAAATTGCAGTTGCAGGCCATGGCATCGTATTACGACCACAAACGCGACGTGGTGCCGCGGCCCACCATCGTCCACGACTGGGGCGAATGGAACCTCACAGCGTCGCGGGCAGCCGATGCGCACCGGAATCCGACCATCTGCGTTGACGGCGACGGTTATGTCTGGGTTTTCGTGAGCGGCCACGGCGATGCCGCTTACATGTACCGGGCCAAGAAACCCCACAGCGTTGAGGGCTTCGAGCGGATCCACGCCACGCCGATGACGTATCCCAACCCGTGGTGGATTCCGGGCAAGGGGTTTTTCGTGTTTCTCACCAGGTACGATCACAGCCGCGAATCGTTCTGGATTGCCAGCCCGGACGGCAACGGTCTCGCTGACGGCGAAACCTGGAAAACGCCCGGCCAATTGAGCGCGTGGACAGTGGGCCGCGAGGGGGAGAAGCCCGGACACGGCCTTTACCAGTTCACCGCGGCGCGCGGCGCTCGTGTTGCCACAGCCATCAACAACTGGATCGGGCGCACGCGGGACCGCTCGAATCTGTTCTATTTGCAGAGCGACGACATGGGCAAGACCTGGCAAACCGCCGACGGCAAGGATTTCATCCCGCCGGTTCGAGAGGTCAAATGCCCAGCGTTGGTGCGCGACTTTTGGAGTGAACAGTTGCAGGTCTATATCCAGCACTTGACATTCGACCGGCAAGGCCGGCCTGCGATTTTATTGCTGACCTCGCCCGCAGGTCAGACCAACGAAGGTCCCGGCAAGCCGCGAACGTGGACGGTTGCGCATTGGGTGGGCGACCGCTGGGCATTGTACCCGGTGACCACGTCCTCGCATAACTTCGATTGCGGCTCGCTCTACATCGAAGACGATGGAACATGGCGGATCATCGGTCCGACCGAACCCGGCCCGCAACCCTGGCGCAGCGGCGGCGAGGTCGTCATGTGGACCAGCAACGATGAAGGCAAGACGTGGAAGAAACTCAAGCAACTCACCACCGGCAGCCGGCACAATCACTGTTACGTGCGGCAACCGGCCAACGCGCATCCCGATTTCTACGCGCTGTGGGCGGACGGCCACGGCCACGACAAGCTCGCCCCCTGCCGCCTGTACTTCTGCAACAAGGCCGGCGACGTGCGCGTCCTTCCGTCAACGATGGAGGCCCCGTTCGCGCGACCGCTGCCGCTCAACCGTGATTCGCATTCGACGGCGTTACGGTGAGCAACCCGCGGGGGCGTTTACAGTTCTTTCCATTTGCCGGGGACGGGAACCGGATAAAAACCGTTCGCATCCGCCTGGACCGGCGGCGGACTGTCGTTGGTCAGGTTGTCAATGTTCGGGCAGAACTGGAAGTCCGATGCCATTGCCTCGTCCCACGTAACCACTTTGCCCATGTGAACCGCTGCCCGGCCCATGATGTCGGCGAGGTTGGAGAGCGCGGCGCGTTTGGCTTCGTTGAATGGCTTGTCCTTGCGGATGGCGTCCAGCAGATTGTTCCACTGGGCTTCCCACGGCGTGAACGGCTCGGCATCGGCTTTCCATGCGATGTTGTCGCGCTCGCAGCGATGGTCTTTGTAGGTGTGAACCGTGCCGATGTGGCTGGGACCGGAGAACTGCGCGGCGCATTTGGTGCCATGCACGAACGTGGCAAACTCGTTGTAGCAGTTCGGCAGCCAGCGGACGACGTCATATGCCTTGGTGCCGTCGGGGAATGTAAACTCAATGCTGTATGAATCGAGTCCCTGACCACAATCAGTGCTCCCGAACGCGCGCCCACCGACGCCGTGGGCGGTCACCGGATAGGCGCCCTTGAGCCAGCAGATCTCGTCAATCTGGTGGATGTTCATCTCCGCGTACAACCCGCCCGACACCCAGAAGAAGTGCGTGAACTTCCGAACCTGCCAGTGCAGGTCCTTCTCGGTCTCCGGTCGTTTGGGCAACCGTCCGCATGGCTGCATCCGATAGGCGCGGATCAGTTGAATGTCGCCCAGTTCGCCGGCGTTGATGCGCCTCATGAGTTCGTGCCGGTTCACCGAATGCCGGCATTGGAGGCCGGCGGCGATCTTGAGGTTCTTCTTCTCCGCGACTTCCCCGGCCTTGATGACGCGGCGCACGCCCACTGGGTCGGCGGCAAAAGATTTTTCCATGAACACGTTCACGCCCTTCTGGACGGCGTATTCGAGCTGGCCCGGACGAAAGCCCGCGTAGCCGGTCAACATCGCCACGTCGCCCGGCTTCAGGCTGTCAATCGCCTTGCGCCAAGCATCGAACCCCGTGAACCGCCGCTCGGGCGGCACGTCCATATTTTGTGGGTATTTCTCGCTGAGGATCTTGTGGGACCGGAGCAACCGGTCCTCAAAGATGTCGGCCATGACCACCATTTTGACGGGGCCATTGGGCGAATCGAAAGCGTTGACCGCCGCGCCGCTGCCGCGTCCGCCGCAGCCGATGAGCGCCAGACGGATGGTGTTGCTTGCCGCCGCATGCACATGCGGGATGGAGACTCCCGCCAAGGCGGAAGCCGCCGTGAAGCGGCCGATGTCCTTGATGAATTCGCGGCGGGAACGATGGGGGGTGGGAGAGGTGTTCTTCATATGGTTGTGGGGGTTGGTTGTGTGCTTCGACGCAAAATCTTACTGTCCATTCATGAGCGGCACAAGACAATTAACGACCTGATGTGAGCGGCAATGTCGCCTTGTCCGCAATCAGCACCGGCGAATCGTAAACCGGCACTTGCTTGAATAGAGCGGTCTCACCTTCACGCGACCAGCGGCCGCGCGGAATTTCATGGACGCGACCGGTCCTCAAGTCCACGTAAACCGGCTGCGTGAAGTTCAATTGGTGAAATCGGAAGTCCGCGGCGGTCTTGCGATTGTCGTTGCCGGGCACTTCGTCATGAATCCAAACCGTGACAATCGCCCGGCCGCTCGGCTGGTGCCGATAGGCATAAGCGGTCAACGGCAAGTCCGTCTTGGCTTCGTGCAGGAAATCCTTGATTCGTGCCAAGCGGTTGTCGAACACCGCGGCGAGATTCTGGACGGCATAGTAAGCCGGCTTCGGGTATTCCACCGTGCCATCATCGCGCGACCGCAACAGTCCCTTCCGATTCATTTCATCCGGATACTTCATGTCCATGATGGCAAAAACCGATGATTCCTTGTCGCGCCCCAAGTCGCCCAAGAGCCGCCGCAACACGTGCTTGGCCTGAATCAATTCGGTCCAGGGATAATTCGCCATCGCCCGTTTTTTTCCAATTTCCGACGGGCACCCGGCCTCGCCCTGGCGGATCACGATCCGGTCGGAGTATTGGGTAACCAGCTTCTCCAACTCGATTTCGGGGCCGCGCACATCCGGGTTTCCTTGATGCCGGTGATGCGAGATTTGATCAATGAGATGCAGTTTGTCCTGCTCTTTGAGAATCTCCAGCACCTTGCCTGCGTACTTGTAATTCACGCCGCTGCCCAGCCCGAAGGCGATGATGGTGGCGTTGGATTGCGCCGACCGCACGGTCTCGGCGGTCAGGACAAACAGACGCGCGTAGTCCTGCGCGGCAACCTTGTAGTTTGGTTCGTTCCAGACTTCCCATTCGGTGATCACGTCGCGATACCGGACGACGTTGGCCCGGACCCACCGCGCCCACGCCGCGAGCGCCACGTCCGAGGTCGGCACGCCGCCCATCAGGCTCGCCTGCCCGCCACCCTCATAGATGGGGTTTCCGTAGGACAAGCACATCCAAGGGGTAACGCCGTGCCGCGGCATGTCGAAGACCGCTTCGTCGAGCCAGGCAAAATCATAAACGCCCTTCACCTGTTCGGTCTTCGCCCATCCAGCCTGAATCCGCGCCTTCTTGATGCCGAGCGGGCCTAAATAGTCTTTCCAGTGACGGTACACGGTGAAATCGCGGTCCATGGTTTCCGCGCCCACCGACCAGTTGGACCCGGCGATTTCCTTCGCGTGGTGCGGCTTGATCTTCCCGATGGCTGGATACTCAATGCCTTCGTTGTCCCCAAGCGCAACTGTCGCCGTCAGCAACCAAGCAGACAAGCAACTCCAGAGGAGACGCTGTGTATGTATTGTTCGTGGTCTTTTCATGTTCATCTTCGCATCATTGAACGGCCGGTTTTTTTTCGCCAAACAGGTACATCTGCGGAAGCGGCTCTTTGACTTTGGATTTCCGCTTCGTCTTCGCCAGTTTCGGTTTGCCTTCGGCGGAGAGTTCGGCTTCTTCGAGATTGTTCAAGACTTCCTTCGCGCGCTGGATGACTTCCTTGGGCAGACCGGCGAGACGGGCCACTTGAATGCCGTAGCTCTTGTCGGTGCCGCCGGGCAGAATCTTGTGGAGGAAGACGACCTGGTCGTGCCATTCGCGGACGGCGACGTTGAAGTTCTTGAGGCGCGGGAGCGTGGCGGCCAGCTCGGTCAACTCGTGGTAGTGCGTGGCGAAAAGCGTCTTGGCGCCGACGTTGTTGTGGAGATGCTCGGCGACCGACCACGCGATGCTGAGGCCGTCGAACGTGCTGGTGCCGCGGCCGATCTCGTCGAGGATGATCAGGCTGCGCGGCGTGGCGTTGTTGAGGATGTTGGCGGTCTCGTTCATCTCGACGAGGAACGTGCTCTGGCCGCGGCTGAGGTCGTCGGTCGCGCCGATGCGCGTGAAGATGCGGTCCACCAGTCCGACGGTGGCGCGCGCGGCGGGGATGAACGAGCCGGTCTGCGCGAGCAACGCGAGCAACGCGACTTGCCGGATGTAGGTGCTCTTGCCGGCCATGTTGGGGCCGGTGATGATGAGGATTTGGTTCTCGCGGTTGTCGAGCCGGGAATCGTTGGGGACGAAACGTTCCTCGATCAACGTCTGTTCGAGGACAGGGTGGCGTCCTTCAGCAATCTCGATGAGGTCGCCGTCGTTGACGGTCGGCCGGCAGTAGTTCTGGTGGCGGGCCAGCTCGGCGAAGCCGGCGAGCGCGTCAAGCTGGGCGAGCGCGACGGCGGTCTGCTGGATGGCGAGGGATTGCTCCTCGACCTTGGCG
Source organism: Verrucomicrobiota bacterium (assembly GCA_016871575.1). Taxonomy (GTDB): domain Bacteria; phylum Verrucomicrobiota; class Verrucomicrobiia; order Palsa-1439; family Palsa-1439; genus CAIKAP01. The sequence goes on along the minus strand of VHCW01000011.1, from coordinate 7,014 downwards.
CGGACTTGCTGGAACAACTCGAACTCCAGCGCCTTCGATTTGTCCTCTGCGCCGAGAATCTTGCTTTCCATCTCCTTCAACTCCGGCGTGTAGAAGCGTTCGCCGTTGGCGATGGTCTGCTTGCGGATGTAGTCGGCCGGCGTCTTCGCGAGGTTCGCCTTCGTGATTTCGATGTAGTAGCCGAAGACCTGATTGTAGCGGACTTTGAGCGACGGGATGCCGGTGCGCTCGATTTCCTGTTGCTGGAGCGCGGCAATCCAACTCTTGCCTTCGGTTGAGGCGCGACGGAGTTCGTCGAGTTCGGCGCTGAAACCGGGCTTGATGAGGCCGCCGTCCTTGAGGCCGAGCGGTGGCGCGTCCTCGATGGCGCGTGCGATGAGTTCGGCGAGCGCGGGTTGCTCGGTGATTTGATTGCAGAGCGAGGCCAACAAACTGTAGGCCGCGTCACCTGACGCGCCGCCGCGTGGGGTCACGCAGCCTACAACGGCTTTCAAGCCGGGCAGTGCGGCGAGGGAATCTTTGAGGGCGACGAGGTCGCGGGCGTTGCCGCTGTTGGTGCTGAGGCGACCAAGGAGACGCTCCATGTCGCGGACGGCGCGGAGTTGCTCGCGGAAATCGGCGAGCCTGTGCGGTTCGTCGCAGAACGAGGCGACAACGCTCTGGCGGGCGTTGATGGCGGCCACGTCGCGGAGGGGGTGCGTGATCCACTCGCGCAACAGGCGCGCGCCCATCGGCGTGAGCGTGCGGTCCACGCATCCGACCAGCGTGTGGCGCCGGTCGCCGCGGGCGCTGTCGAGCAGTTCGAGGTTGCGCTGCGTGACGGCGTCGAGCGTCATGAAATCGCTGACGTGATAGACGGTGAGCCGGTGGATGTGGCTGGTGTTGCGGCGGAGCGATTGCTGGAGGTAATGCAACGCCGCGCCCGCCGCGCCGATGCCGACAGTGAGGTCGGCGGCGCCAAAGCCGTCGAGCGATTGCGTCTTGAAATGGTCGCGCAACGCAAAGAAAGCTGTCTCGCGCTCGAACGTCCAGCCATCGTGCGGGGTGAGCGGGACACTTGAGATTTGAGATTTGAGGGTCTCGAGTTCCTCGGTGGGAACGATGATCTCGGCGGGACGAACGCGGGCAAGTTCGTTGGCGAGTTGCTCGGCGTTGCGCAACTCGGCGACTTTGAAGTCGCCGGTGGTGAGGTCCACGAGGGCGAGGCCGAAGCGGCCGGCGTCGGAACAGAGCGAGCCGAGGAAGTTGTTGCGGGTGGAATCGAGCAGCTTGCCGTCGAAGTGCGCGCCGGGGCTGAGGATCTGGGTGATGTCGCGGTTGACGAGTTTGCCGGGCTTGGCTTCCTCGAGTTGGTCGCAGATGGCGATTTTGCGTCCGTGTTTGAGGAGCCGGCCGATGTAGGTCTCGGCGGCGTGGTGCGGGATGCCGCACATGGGGACGCCGTTGCGGGCGGTGAGCGTGAGGTTGAGCAGCCCGGCGACGGTCTTGGCGTCATCGAAGAACATCTCGTAGAAGTCGCCGAGCCGGAACAGCAGGAGCGCGTCGGGCGGAATCTGGTGTTTGACGCGGCGGTACTGCTGCATCATGGGCGTGAGGCCGTCGGATTGTGTCGGGCTGGGCATGCGGCGGGATTATAGCGTGGCGCGGCTGGTTGACAAAGCTGTTTTGCGGAGTAAGGTGCGCGTGGAGGTCTTTATGAGACTTTTGATTCAAGTGGTGGTGATCGGCATGATGATGGCGACGGTCGCGTCCGCAAAGGAAACTCCTCCTTCCGACGAACTTAACGCGCAACAGGCTCAGGCCGCAGCGGAACTGCGCCTTCAAGACCGGATGTTTGGGTTGCTGATGGCGGCGTATTTCGAGGTGCAACAGGACCAGATCGAGCGCGATTACGAACGGCGGTTGAGGATCGGCGCTGGCGAGGGGAACGACAATACGGGATTGGTGGTCTATTCACCGATGAAGATCGAAAGCCAATTGCCGAGCGCGTATCGCATGCTCATTCACAAGGAACGCGAGTTGCGGCTGGCTCGCATGGCGCGGAACGTGACGGATTTGCTCGATTTGTACCAGTCCCGACGGGTCGGCGACCAAAAGGAAATCGGGATGAGCATTCCCAGCGCGGTGGACATGGAGACCGCCATGAAAGAGGTGAAAAAACTCCTGGCGGCGCGGATGGAACGACCGCGCGACCCGCGGCAGTGGGCCGAACACAGCTCGGACACGATGCAGTCAGCATCATTGGAACAAGAAAAGGAACAACCCGCTCTTGAGGTGATGCTGCAACGCGTGCTGGAGGCCGAGAAAAAGGCGGCAGCAGCGCGAATCGAGCAACAACGGCCGGGCCTGATGGAAAGCATTCTGTTTGGATTGCCGATGCTGAGAATCCCATCCGCAATGCGTCCGTAACGTTGCTCCGTCAGCGTGTTGTTACTCCAACCGCAGAACCATCTGCGGTGAGCGCGACGATTTGATCACCGCTGACCGCCACATTCATTGCCGTCGTGGCCGCAACCACCTCGGCCTTTCCATCCAACGAGAGCCGCACGACACCGTTGGCCGACGCGGCGGCGAAATAAGCATCGCCGACGCGCACGAGACGCCTGACCGGCTCGCCGAGGTCGCGTTTCCAAATCGTCTTGCCCAACGCGTCGAGCGCCCAGACGTAACCGCTCTCGGACGCCGCGATGATGCGCGGTTTGCCGGCGACGACATCGGAACGCAACGTCGTCACCCGGTCGCCGACGTTTGTTTCCCAGAGCCGGCTGCCTTTCGCGTCGAACGCGAGCACCGCGCCGCCGTCGGTGCCGACAATGGCCATGCCCTTGCACGAAGTCACGGCCGTCTGTTCCGGCCCAAACGAGCCTGAACCGCGCGCGACCACCTTCCCTCGATTGTTGAGGATTTGCAGCGCGTAATAGGCGTTGCCGGCGATGATTTCCGGTTGGCCGTCGCCGTCGAGGTCGGCCACGTGGCCGACCGTCGCGCCGTGGGCGTAATAGACGGTCTTCCAAATCAATTTCAGCGCCGGCGAATAGGCCATGTATTGCCAACTGTCGCAGCCGATGACAATCTCCTCGGTGCCGTCGCCATCCAAGTCGGCCAGCGTGATCGTGCGAACGCGACTTGGCACGCCGCGATACATCGGCGGTCTCACTTCGGCCACCTTCTTGCCATCCGCGCCAAGCACGCCGAGCGTGGCCGTGTCGGTGCCGTAAACGACCAGGCCTTTTCCGGCGGCGAGCGCCGTCACCGCGCCGTCCACTTTTGTCTGCCAGAGTTTCTTGCCGGTTGCGCTCAACGCCACGATGTCGCCCGCCTCGGTGCCGACGACTCCGCCGGCGAGCGCGGTCAATTTCGGGCGTTCGCCCGGCGTTTCGCCGAGGACCTCGATCTCGGTGAGATACACCGCCGACTTGCTCGTTGCCGGTTCACCGGTGATGCGGATGTGGCGCGTGACCTGGTCGGGCGACGCGGCGCGGATGGTGGCGACGTTGTTGCCGGACGTCTGGGTGCCGGTTTCCAACAAGTCGCCGCCCGGATCCGCCTTCCAGCCGTCGTGTTTTTCCCACGCGAGCACGCGGACCTGGCGGACGAGGCGCGGTTCGCCGAGATCAAGCGTGATGTTGACCACCTTGCCGGCGGGGAACATGCACGACGTGGCGGAACCGTTGGAAGCGCCGTCAATCAATCGCTCCAGCGGACTGTACGTCTCGCGAGGGGCGACGTCGGAACGGATCGAGACGACCTTGAGTGGTTTCGGCGTTGTCGGGAAATCGGCAAACCGCCAGAGCGTCGGCAACGACTTGGGTGCGGCCAAGGCCGGTGCGTGTTTCGACGATGTTCCGGACGCGTCGAGTTTCGGCAGGCCGTTCTTCGACGCGGCGAACACGTTCACGAAGCGAACTGTTTCACCGGCGCGAAGCGATTTGCTCTGCCGCTGATAAAGCTGGTGAATCGGCAGCCCGGCGAAATCCTTGATGTAAACAAGCTCCTGTCGCTGGCCGCTGAGGTTGCGAAGGGCAAAACCTTTTTCTCGTTGCTGTGCCCGCAACGTGTCGCCCTCCAGCTTCGCCTCGCCGGCGACGCGCCAGCAGCAACGCAGGCTGTAGTCGCCGGGCTGCTCGGCGGTCAGTTCGTCAATCACGGTGACCTGACGTTTCGGCTCGAAGACAATGCTGCGCGACCAGCTCATGCCATTGTAGTGCGGCATCGTGGTGCGGGTGCGCCCGACGTTGTTGGACCAGACGGCTTGGTCGAGCCGCGCGCTCGGCGGCGTGACCGCACTGACGCCGTCGCGCAGGATCGTGACGCCGCAGTGATATTTCGGAATGCGGCGGATGTATTCGGCGTCCACCAACCACTGCGCGCCGGCGGCGGTGAACGCGATGATGGCGTTGCCGTCGAGATGGCCATGCGAGCCGGCGGAAGTGCCGTCGAGCATCAGATAATCGTCTTCCGCACCCCAACCGGCACGCAATGTAAGCTTGTCGAATGTGTCCTCGAAGGGCAGGTTTGGTTCCTGCCAGATTTCGCTGCGCTTGACCCGCCCAAACAAATCGTAGTGCATCTTCGGCAAACGGGTCACCGAAACGCCGATGAGATCGCTGGGGAGTTTCGGCTCGGCGTTGGTCCAGAACGGCGCTTCCATTTCGTCGCGCGCGTCCACGCCAAGCCATTCGATGGCCCAGCGGTACCGCCCGTCGCCGGTGGCGTATTCAAGCCCGCAGAGCAGTTCCGTCATTCCCGACACCGAGGTGAACCCGCCGCAATCGCCCCACGCCGGTTGGCGGCCAAGGCTGTCAATCGCCTGCAGCAACGCTTTGCCGGTCTTTGCGGCGTGGCCTTGCTCGATGTAGGTGTGGTCGCCGGATGCGAGCGCGTAGGTCAGGACGTGGCGTTGCGGAATCCATTGGTAGCCGGCGCTGTCCTCCCACGGTTTCCAACTCCGCGAACAAGAGCGGAACATGCCGAACGCAATGTCGAGCCAATCCTTCGCCACCGGCAGCTTGTAGTGACGCGAGAAGTACCAGCCGCCAAACAGATCGGCGAGTCCCGGCCAAGTGTGGTGATTGTGGGTGATGCTGTCGAATTTGCGCCAGCTCGCGAGGGATGCGGGACGGTCCCAGCCTTGGTAGAGGTTTGATTCCCAAACCATGCGCAGGACGTGGTTGGTGAACTTGAGCCGCTCCTCGTCAGTCCAGCCCGGTGCTTCCTCGACGAGGTCCCACGCGATGACCATGCCGTACGCCCAACTATCGCGGAAATCGCGGTCGTACCGGCGCGGGCCGGTTTCGAGGATATATTCGTTCGTTGCGTAGTAGTTCATGTGCTGGCGCATCGCGTCGCGATACAACTCCAGCCAGCCTGCGTCGCCGGTGCGATGATAGAGCATTCCGAACTTGATCGTGTTGTGCGCCGCGCCGCGCTCGGTGCCGGGCCGTGCGTAGATGTCGGCAATGCCTTGCTTGCGGTCGGCGATCCCCTTCTTGGAAAGCGTCTCCTCCAACGGCGCGCGCCGGCCTTTCTTCGAGAACTTCAATTCCATCACTCGCCCGAACTTCAATTCGCCGAGCGCGACGAACCGCGCCACGCCCGCCTCCAGTCCGGCGGCGTCCTGCGCGCCGAGCACGATGACGTTGCGACCCAAGCCCCACGGATCGTGGACGGAACGCAACTCGTAGCCACCTGTTCCCGTGTAAGCAGCGTCGGCGCAGACGAAGTAGTTGTGGTAGAGCCGCGCATAAACCGGATTCGTCAACAGGTTGCCGATGACGACGAGATGTCGCCCCGCCCAATCCGCGTCGGTGATCTTCGACGGCGGGACAATCGGCAGCGTGACGCCGGTTTTCGCGGCGATGGCCGCCTGCAATTTCGCGGCTGCGCCCCTCCACGGCTCGCCGTCCGCCGGCACGATGGCCGCCGCGCCCGCGCCGTTGCGCACCAGCGCCGTCTCGATGAGCAGTGGTCGTTCCTGCCGGATGCGGAGTTTGTCCCACGCGGCGTCATCCGCCGCGCGATCGGCACAGACCGTGGAAGCCGCTGCAAGAATGAAGCCGGACGCAACACGAACGAGAGAAAAGCTGGGGCACATCATGCCGTCATCATAGCGACCCACTTCCGTCGTCGTCAATCGCCTCTTTCCGTCTTTGCGGACGAGCGAGGTCAACGGGGCGCAGTTGCAAAAGGAAACCAAATGAGACAGTATCCAAGAGCATGGGCAATCGTATGAACAATTTCTGGTTCCTCTTCCTTCTTGCCGTCTGCTGTGCGGGTTGCGCAACGCAGAACCCGGGCAATCAACAATCACCACCGGCGACAACTGCCAATTCGCCGGCCCCCAAGGCGCGCCCGATTCCCTGCGTCGAGGGCAACTTCCAGTTTGTCCCCGGCACTTGGGCCATCTACGACATTCACCAGCTTGCCGAGAACAAGAAATCCCGGATGTACTTCGCCCTCGACCAACGCGTGAAAAAAGGCACGACACCGGCCATGTGGATCGAAGTGGAAGTGACCCAGAGCGGCGAGCCAGCCGTGGTAACGCGGTTTCTGGCCGAGGAAACCGCGGATGGAGTCGGCAAGCTGCTCGATGCCATCGTCCAAGTCCAGGGGTATGAGCCGTTCCGTGTTCCCAGGGGGTATCTCAACGAGAACAAGGATGAATCCCCCAAACTCCAGAAGATTGCGCTCCCATCAGGCAAGGCATCCTCCAGCACAACCAGCGCCGTCGCAGCGCCGCCCAAAAAACCTCTGGTCGTGAAGGGACGCACACTTCACGTGTACGAAGTGGATGGCAAGGATGACCAAGACCGGCCTCTGCGAGCGGTCGTTACTGAGGAAGTGCCGCCGCTTGCGCTTGTTTCTGCCACCACACACGACGTCAAGATCACGGTGATTGCATTTGCGGGAGAGTGGGAAAAGCTTTGTAAGTAGGCCGGGCGCAAGCACTTATTTTGCTTCCGGTTTGGCGGCCGTTATGGTTCAACATAGGGATGCAAAACACATCATCCTCAT